>CAKZMA010000889.1 GCA_937127375.1 uncultured Coleofasciculus sp.
TATCTCCTGAGGCCGAGGACCGAAACTGAGTCGATTCAAAATATGTAAGATGCGAGCATCTGCTGGAGTACCCACTGCTGATTGGGGTGGCATCCCCCAATCAACCCAGAGTAGCGGACTTACTAGTAAGCAGAGAAGCCATAACTGGGAAGCGGTTCTGAAAGGACGGGCGCGATCGCCATGTTGAATATTCATACTTTTAACCAGTTTGACAAGAAACCGGAAAAATAAACGGGAATATTTTTCCGGAAATGTATAGAAATTATATTACCTATGAATTAGCTTTCTATTATTAACCCTCACAACCCACCTTGTAAAGATTTTTATACGACAGTGATTTTTACGAGAGCATAGCTTATGCTTTATTAGTATACTCCATTTGGCATAGTCAGTCCGGAATAACCCAAAATCATTCTAGTGCGACCAACCTGCTCGCTATCTATACTCAATTTAAATACATAACTGTTTATTGCCTCTCCTCACCACAACACTTATTCAACAAGCCCTAAGTGATCTTTAGAAACGGAGTTGATATTTATGGATTCTACAGTAGAATCAATTTTCTTGCCCCTTGCCAGTGACTCCATGTGGAGTAATCCCGTAGAACAATGGGGACTCGGGAGCGATAATGGTTTTACCCGTTTCCGCAGAGCTTTACAAGCAACCACCAGTACTGGTCTATGGGAACAAGCACTTCAAGAACAAGTTGAGCAAAATCAACGTCTCAAGCCAATTAACTTTAGCTCATCCCTAATCCCTTCACCTTTGATATTCAGGCACTCTATTGATAGCAGTGGAGCTATTATAAATGATTTCAATGCGCTGGCTGAAACTGATAGCGATGGTCTAGCAGCACCTGTAGCCACGGATATCACTGATTCTCTGACCTCTTCAAAGAATCCAAATGTCACCTCAGAGGAGGAGACAGCTACTACTACTCCGTTGCCGACAGCAGTTGATCGAATTGTCGGAAATCCTGATGTTCCGTATTACTTCGATCCAGAATATTTCGTTGCGAATCCTGATCGGATCTTCATGACCTACCGAGATGCAGCTAACAAAATTTGGTTGACGAAAATAGATCCAAATACGGGAACACCCCTAAGTTCAGGGAAGGGAATTTTCCTAGGCACCACTGTTTCTGAAGTCCAAGGTCCTGAATTTGGGCTTGACGCAGGAGGTTTAGCCGTTTACTATACTGGTCTTGATCAAAATGGGTTTGAACAGGTATTTAAAACGCCTTTAGATGGTAGCTTTGCGCCTGAAACTGAACAATTAACGTTTGATCTCCAAGATAACACTAAGGTAGTGCCAAGCAAAAATGCTAAAGATCCAGAAGTTAGTATTTCATATTATTCTAGAAATGCCCAAGGTTGGACTACGTTCGTTGTGGCAAAGGAGAGTGATGCAGATAACACAGTTCGTGTACCTTTAAACTTTGGGGATGGGGGGAATGAACCTCATCAATGGGTTCCGGGCAGATCGGCGATATTGACTTCTTTAAAAGACCAAGAGGGATATTATCAGGTCGCTCGCTTTAATCCTAAGACAGAACAAACAATGATCCTGACCCAGGATCCAGCAAACAAAGCTGATGCGAAAATTTATGAAGCTCCTGAGTATGACAACCGATTACTCTATGCCGTTAAACAAGATACATCAGAGGTTCTCTTTTATCTCTTTAACGAGAGTACCGTTACTTTTGACCCCCTAACTACGCTCACAGTACCGACAGAGTTAGGTTCAGCAGAGGAACTTTATTTAGATAGTGTTGAAGTATTTAGTATCAAAGGTCAAACTTATGTTGCTGCGGCTGTTGGACTTCGAGAAAACACTGTTGGTCCTCGCGACTCAGTACTTGTAGAAGAATTGTGGATTATGAGCTTAGATCAACAACAAAATCCAATTAATCTTAAAGTTAATTCTGATGGAGTAGATTCATTCTTTGATCCTGAAGTAATCATACCTGATTCAGCAGGAGATAAGGTTTTGATTTCCTACTGGACTGCTGGCTTCCCTAATGAACTGCACACTGTTGAGATTACCTTCCCATAAGTCATACGCTGTTCAGCATTTAAACTGAAGTACCACCCATACAGATGTACTGTACCCATGCTAAAGCCTTATACCGTAATAGTTTGAGCGCTCAATACCCTCAACAATTGTACCCATGTAGCATTTGTCAACCTGTCGCCTACCAAAAACCCCAGATCACGTCGGTAAAATGGGCAAGGACGGAGCTTTTGTCCAGGGACCTTCTCCAGCAATGACTTCCACGTCTCCCTTTAGACCATATAACACCTCCT
>CAKZMA010000890.1 GCA_937127375.1 uncultured Coleofasciculus sp.
AAAAGGGGGACTTTGATCTACTTCCTGTACTTCATGACAGCGCGAAGCGCTGTAATAGTAAAACCCGCCCCTACACAATCAAAACGTCTTCCCCACCTTCTCCAACTAAAATGGCAGATTATCAGGGAGAACCCTAGGTTTTAGTCCTTGTGTGTTCAGTGTTAACCGTTCCGTTTCAACGCATCGCGGGAGTCCCCACCCTCAACTCTCGTAGGGTGGGGAGGGATAGCGGATTGGCGGAGGAACGAAGGCAATCAATTAGAGATGAAATACCCCCACCTGAGTGTGTTAAATTAATCTGAACAGGAGGAAGCGGCAATGGCAACAAGACGTGTAACTTTTCGGCTATACCCCAATAAAAAGCAAGAGCAGACATTGCGGTATCACCGTAAGTTACACAAGGACTTGTATAATGCCGCTGTTTGCAATCGGTTTACCCAGTATCAAAGGTTCAACCATCGAGTTGATTACTTTGAGCAACAAAACTCTTTACCTGCTTTTAAGGAAGTTTGGACAGAATACCAAGAATGTAACTGCATGACCCTGCAAGCTACCTTAAAGCGCGTTGATTACGCTTTCAATCGGTGGTTAAAAGGGTTAGATAAATCCATCTTAGATGTAGGTATGGGAATGCTGAGGTCAGCGATTGAATACAAGGTAAAAGACGCTGGTGGGGTTTTTGTCGAGGTTCCCACTCGCCAAGTTAAACCATCCCAAACCTGTCCTAACTGTGGAAATCAGCAGAAAAAGACCTTAGACGAAAGAGTCCATCATTGTCATAAATGTGGATTTACCATGGATAGGGATTTAGCTGCTGCCTTGGTCATGCTTTTGTGGGCGTTAGGGAAACTACCGGGGTTTGGAACGAGGATGGTAGACGCTAATGTCTCTAGCTCTACTTCAGAAACTTGTAAGCGTAAGCGGACGGGAAGCATGAAGCAACTAGGACAGATGAAGCGTCAGAAACACAGCCCTACTGGTCTGGTTGTAGAAACAAGGGACCTCAACGAAGTAGGTCTGGGTAGTTCATTTTTTCCCCAGACGTATTAATAAGAAAAGGAAAAAACAATGGTTAAGCCACTTAAACCAACCACCGATCCAGCGTATGATATTCTGCGTTCCGAACGTCAACCCCTGCACACCTTCTTCGCCCCCGATAACGTTGCTGTGATTGGGGCGACGGATAAAGAGGGCAGTGTGGGGCGAACCCTGCTATGGAATTTAATGAGTAATCCCTTTGGGGGAACCATTTTTCCAGTGAATCCCAAACGCCATAGTGTCTTGGGAATTCCTGCTTATTCGAGTATTAAAGATATCCCTGATCCTGTGGATCTGGCGATCATTGCCATACCCGCCCCTTTCGTACCCGGCGTTGTCCAAGAATGTGTTGAGGTTGGCGTAAAAAGTGCGATTATTATTTCAGCGGGATTTAAAGAAACGGGTTCTAAGGGAGTTGAATTAGAAAAGCAAATCCTGGAAACCGCCCGGGGCAAAATGCGGATTATTGGTCCGAATTGTCTGGGTTTAATGAGTCCGCGCAGTGGGTTAAATGCTACCTTTGCCAGTACCATGGCGCGTCCGGGGAATTTGGCGTTTATTAGTCAGAGTGGGGCATTATGTACCGCTGTCCTAGATTGGAGTTTCTGGGAAAATGTGGGCTTTAGTGCCTTTATTTCCATTGGTTCAATGATGGATGTAAATTGGGGGGATCTGATTTACTATCTTGGTGATGATCCCCACACCCATAGCATCGTCATCTATATGGAATCCATTGGCGATGCGCGATCGTTCCTTTCAGCGGCGCGGGAAGTGGCATTAACTAAGCCAATTATCGTAATTAAAACCGGGCGAACCGAAGCCGCTGCCAAGGCATCAGCCTCCCATACCGGTTCTTTGGCAGGTAGCGATGATGTCCTCGATGCCGCTTTCCGCCGCTGTGGTGTAGTTCGCGTGAATGCTATCTCCGAACTGTTTGATATGGCAGAGGTGTGGGCGAAACAACCCCGTCGTCCCAAAGGACCTCGCTTGACAATTATTACCAATGCTGGGGGACCAGGGGTTTTAGCAACAGATGCCTTAATTAGCGCGGGTGGTGCATTGGCGGAACTCTCTGAGGATACGGTAACTGCCCTCAACGAAATTCTGCCTACCCATTGGAGTCATGGCAACCCCATTGATATTCTCGGTGATGCTGACCCCGATCGCTATACTAAAGCCCTCGATATTGCGGTTGAAGATCCCAACAGCGATGGCTTGCTGGTGATACTAACACCCCAAGCCATGACTGATCCGACTCAAATTGCCGAACAGTTAAAACCCTATGCCCAGAAAGCTGGGAAACCCGTGTTTGCTAGTTGGATGGGAGGATCAGAAACCAAAACTGGGGAAACCTTACTCAATCGTGCCAGCATTCCCACCTATCCCTACCCCGATGATGCGGCGCGGCTGTTTAATTTAATGTGGCAGTACAGCTACAACCTGAGTGGGATCTACGAAACGCCGATTTTACCCTCATCCGAAGAAACCGGACCCGATCGCGCTTCAGCCCAGAAGATGATTGAAACGGCACGCAAGGCGGGACGAACGATTCTGACGGAGTTGGAATCGAAACAACTACTTGCTGCCTATAATATCCCGATTGTACATACTGGGGTGGCAAAAACAGAAGAGGATGCGGTAAATTGGGCAAATTCCCTGGGATACCCGGTGGTGTTGAAACTCTTCTCGGAAACCATTACCCATAAAACCGATGTGGGTGGGGTTCAGTTGAATCTTACCGATGAAGAAGCGGTGCGCTGGGCGTATAACAGGATTCAATCGACGGTGACGGAGAAAGTTGGTGCCGAACATTTCTTAGGTGTTACGGTTCAACAAATGGTGCGCCAGGATGGTGCTTATGAACTGATTATCGGCAGCATCGTTGATCCGCAGTTTGGACCGGTGTTAGTCTTTGGATCTGGGGGACAATTAGTTGAGGTATTCAAGGATCGGGCGATCGCGCTACCGCCTCTGAATACCACCCTGGCGCGGCGGATGATCGAACAGACGCAAATCTATAAGGCACTCAAAGGGGTGCGGGGGCGTCAAGCCGTTGATTTAGCTGAACTTGAGCAGATTATGGTTCGCTTTAGTCAGTTGGTGATTGAACAGCGTTGGATCAAGGAAATTGATATTAATCCTCTGCAAGCGTCTTCGGATCGACTCATCGCCCTAGATGCCCGGATTATCCTCCATGATCTTGACGTTGAGGAAAACCAACTGCCCAAAACGGCGGTTTGTCCCTATCCTCGGCAGTACGTCACCCCATGGCAGCTTAATGATGGCACGTCGGTGACGATTCGTCCGATTCGTCCAGAGGATGAACCCTTAATTGTACAATTCCACCAGACGCTATCGGAAGAAAGTGTCTATTTGCGTTATTTCAGCTTAATGAAGCTGAGTCGGCGGATTGCCCATGATCGGTTAACCCGCATCTGCTTTATCGACTATGATCGGGAAATGGCGCTGGTGGCAGACTATAAAGATCCGCAAACAGGAGAACACGAAATCTTGGGCGTAGCGCGATTGAGCAAGATGCATGGGATTAATGAAGGGGAATTCGCTATGTTAATTAGTGACCCCTATCAGCGTCGCGGATTAGGGACGGAATTACTGCAACGCATTATTCAAGTGGGTCGCCAAGAGAAACTGACGCGGATTACTGCTGATATTCTGGCAGAAAATGTACCGATGCAGAAGGTAGCGGAAAAAGTGGGTTTCCATCTGGAACGGGCAGGGAATGATTTAGTCCAAGCCGAGATTCGTTTGTAGTTAGGACTGACCCACAGACGCTGAATCGTAGGGGTACATGTCGTACCCCTACAGAACTTGAGATCTCAATAACCAGACGCTTCTGCTATATAGCACTACGCATACACGTTAGGACAAAAGAAGAAAAATTTAAATCGCTTAATCCCTTGATTAGTCAGTGTTTTTCTTCACTATTGCCCATTGCCTATTGCCCATTGCCTAGCGCGTAGCGCTATAGTATTGGATGCGATGCTAATTGACTTTCGTAATACCAATACAGTCTGGGCTTCTATACTGGTGGAAACGTTAACGCGGTTGGGATTAACCACAGCCGTCTTATGTCCCGGTTCACGTTCCACCCCGCTTACGGTTGCCTTTGCACAACACAGCAAAATAGAGGCAATTCCTATTCTTGATGAACGTTCGGCTGCCTTTTTCGCCTTGGGAGTTGCCCGAAAATCGTGGCTACCTGTGGCGTTAGTTTGTACATCAGGAACCGCCGGGGCGAATTTCTACCCCGCGATTATTGAAGCACGAGAAAGCCGCGTTCCTCTATTAATTTTAACCGCAGACCGTCCCCCAGAACTGCGCGATTGTCATTCTGGGCAAACCATTGACCAAGTAAAACTCTATGGCAATTATCCCAACTGGCAAACGGAATTAGCTGTACCCTCTCTGGAAATCGGGATGTTGAGATATCTGCGACAAACCGTAATTCACGCCTGGGAGCGATCGCGCTTTCCTACTCCCGGTGCAGTACATTTAAATTGCCCCTTTCGTGATCCTCTAGCACCTATTCCTGATCCCACCGCCACTGAGTTACAATCCCAATTCCAGGCTGATGATTTCTTTGCCGCTATTACTCCTGCATCTGTGCATTCCCTCTCTCCTGTATCTGGGCAAACGATTCCCTACTCAGATTGGCAAGCGTGCGATCGCGGTTTAATTATTGCCGGGTTAGCCCAACCCCAAAACCCCAAAGCCTATTGTCAGGCAATTGCCCAACTTTCGCAATCTCTAAACTTTCCCCTATTAGCCGAAGGGCTTTCTCCCCTAAGAAACTACGCTCACCTGAATCCTTATCTAATTTCTACTTATGATTTAATCCTGCGGAATCGCCAACTGGCTCAACACCTAACACCGACTATTGTTATTCAAATTGGCGAACTTCCCACCAGTAAAGAACTACGTGCTTGGTTAAATACTTATCAACCCCAACGCTGGATCATTGACCCCTGTCATCATAACTTAGATGCCCTGCATGGGAAAACCACGCATCTGCGGATTTCTATCGAAGCAATCGGGCAATGGATAACAACAAATAAGACACAAAATCAGACTGTAGGCGCTGGTTTTACAGATAACGTTGTTGACAAAACCGATAACAGAACCACACCCACCCCGATAGAGGAACAGGGGAGAACTGTATCACCACAAAACCCACATTACCTCAAAACCTGGTGTAATGCAGAAACGCAAGTAAGAGCAGCCGTTGACCAAACCATGGCAGAAATGCCGCAATTATTTGAAGGAAAAGCCGCCTGGTTACTCTCTCAATCTTTGCCCAAAGGGACACCTTTATTTATTGCCAATAGTATGCCCGTGCGGGATATCGAATTCTTTTGGTCGCCAGGGAATACAGAAATTCAGCCCTGGTTTAATCGCGGTGCGAATGGCATTGATGGCACCTTATCTACAGCATTAGGGATTGCTCACCGGAATCAGAGTGCCGTAATGCTAACGGGAGACTTAGCCTTATTACATGATACTAATGGTTTTTTATTCAACAATAAATTTGCTGGTCATCTCACCATTATCGTAATCAACAATAACGGCGGTGGTATTTTTGAAATGTTACCCATTTCCGACTTTGAGCCACCCTTTGAAGAATTCTTTGCCACACCCCAACATATAGACTTTGCCCAACTGTGTCTAACGTATGGTATAGAACATCAACGCATTCAATCGTGGCAACAATTACAGCAATTACTGAATCCATTACCCAATCAAGGAATTCGGCTATTAGAAATACCCACAAATCGCAAAACAGACGCAACGTGGCG
>CAKZMA010000891.1 GCA_937127375.1 uncultured Coleofasciculus sp.
CTGGTCCTGCAATACCAACGCGAAATGTATTCATCAACCGTGTTTGAGATGTGATTTATCAACTATAAATTTACTATTATTTTTACGGCTTTTCTGCTTTTCGAGTTATGTTCACTCAGATGGTATCACATCATGAAAGAGGCGATAGTCGATAATCCGCCGCCCATCTCGACCTTGGGTGTGCCAAAGCAAGATATTGTGCTAGGGTTTCATCCTCCTTTCATGCGTGAAATGAGTGACTATGCAGTGGGCTAAAAGCAGCAGAATTAAAGACACTCGCGTGATGGACAAGCGCGATCGCACATTAAGTCCACCTGTTGTGATGATGTATGAAAGTGACGGAGGCGATCAACTAATGATCCTCAGTCCTCCAACCTCCCGGAATTAATTTGTTTGTCCAAAGTCCAAAAAGTTAGATGTAGGGGCGGGTTTAGGGAATCAATCCAGCTAGTCACCGATAAAGGAACAACAAAACCCGCCCATTCCCCCACCGCAAGACAATCAATTAATCCAAAACCGGCAATTAATCCAAAACCGGACAACAAAACCTACCGGATTGCTAAGAAAGGTGGAGTCGGGCGGGTTTTGTGGAAAGATGATCGGTGGCTCCATTAATTTTATCCCTAAACCCGCCCCTACATTGGATTTTATATCCCGATATCAGATTTTCCTATGAACCTGAAACCCGATCACAAAACCCATCTGATTGCTAAGTGCGATCGCACCTTAAAAATGTCGGGGTGAAAGGTGGAGTCGGGCGGGTTTTGTGGAAAGATGATCGGTGGCTCCATTAATTTTATCCCTAAACCCGCCCCTACATTAGATTTTATATCCCGATATCAGATTTTCCTATTTTTATTGATTAGTCAGCGCTTCAGCTTAAAGCGCTAAAGCGCAAACTAGAAACTCTTAAGCCTGGGAACTGGTGAACTGATCTCCCTTTTCCTCATAGCTGAAGCCTTGTTTTTCACGAACTATAGCTAAACCTTCTTGCAGTGCTGTCAAGCGATCGCCCATCCAGTGATGTCCGGGAATTAAGCCAGCAATGCCTAACTTTTCTAACCGACTTTTTATCTTCCCAGTTGCGCCAACAACAATCACCTCTCGTCCTTCATAAATCGCCTCTTGAATCGCATTTTCGATCGCCAAGGAAGACGTTACGCCCAGGATAGGAACTTCACCTAAATCGACAATCAAAACATCATAATTGGCAATGGCGTTGTGTTCTCTGGAAATGGCTTTGGCGACACCAAAAATCATCGGTCCACTCAGATGGAACAGTAAAACTCGCCCATTCGCCACATCTAAAATCTGCTTTTCCTCATCAGTGAGAACAATCTGATCATCCGCATCAGTAATCGCTTTAACTGCATTTGCTTGTAATTTTGATAGGTTTTCGATGGTTAATATATTCGCGATAAATACGCCAACGGCTACAGCGATCATTAAATCCACAAACACCGTTAGTAGTACCACACCATAGACAATCCCCGCTGCTTTCCAAGAGATTTTGTGAACTCGCTGGAGAAAACCCCAATCAATGATATTAATCCCAACTTTTAAAACAATTCCCGCTAAGACAGCAAGGGGAATTGTAGAGGTTAAAGGTGCTGCCCACAACACCACGATGAACAGCACTAAAGCACGGCAAATACCCGATAATGCCGTGCGTCCACCTGCTTGGATATTCACCACCGTTGCTGTGGTTGCTCCAGACCCGGCGATCCCACCACATAGACCCGTAATTAAATTAGCAACACCTTGACCAACTAACTCTTTGTTGGACTTGCAGTCTTGTCGAGTTAGACTTTCAGACACGAGACAGGTTAATAGGCAATCGATAGAACCTACCGTCGCCAATACTATCGCATTCACGAACATTAACCGCGCATTTCCTGGCGTAAAAGCAGGCATTTGTAGCTCAGGTAAACCCGGTGCAATTTCTCCAATCGTGCCGATTGTGCGAATCTCAACACCACTAAACAAAATCAGCGAAATGGCTGTCCCAATCACTAAAGCCACCAATTGAGGCGGCATCACTTTTTTAAATTGAGACGGGTAAAAGAAAAGAATCGCTAAGGTGATGGCTCCTAAAATTGTTTCCCAAGGATCGATATTCGTGATTAGAGTCGGCAGATTTTGAATCACACCCAGGACAGCCCCTGGAGGAGTTTCTTGTCCCAAGAAAGGAGCCAGTTGCAGAAAAATCAGAATCACGCCAATTCCGGTCATAAATCCGGAAATGACGTTATAGGGCAACATGATAATATATCGCCCTAATCGTAATACCCCAAAGATAATTTGAAAGACTCCTGCCATCATCACCACCGTGAATGCCAGGGGCAGATAATTGTCCGGATTATCCGCTTGAAGTCCAGCAATTACAGCGGTTAAAATAACCGTCATTGGGCCAGTTGGCTCAGAAATCAGGCTCGGTGTACCCCCAAATAAGGCAGCAAAAAATCCAACTAATATTGCCCCCCATAACCCCGCCGCAGCGCCAGCACCTGAAGCAATTCCGAAGGCTAACGCCATGGGTAAAGCAACAACAGCCGCCGTCAACCCGCCAAAAATATCTCCTTTTAGGTTGCGAAAGTGGATTTGATTGGTTATCATTAAACGTTTGTCTCTATTAACAAATCAAAAATCAAAGTTACCAGAAGTAATAAGTTATAAGTCAAAAATTACCGTTGAACCAGCATTTTTAGGGACACGATATATCGTATCCCTAGCTTAAGCAAGCTTGGTGCAGAAGTCCTAATTTATTGCTGATGAATACCCACAAGGAGACTTATGATTTCCATAGAGTATATCATAGTGATTTTACAATTTGCAATAAAATAGAGCTGTCGCTATGGAGGATAGGCGCACGTCGGTAAAGGGCGCACGTCGGTGCGCCCCTACGTTTCTGGGCGTGTGGTTAATACCAAATCTGGGTTAGCCACCCCCTTTATAAGCTAGTCCGCGCAGGCGGACTTTGCTTGTTTAGCTGCGACTTCTAGTCGCTAGGGCTTCTCTTTAACAGCACCGCTTGAGAATCGGCTAACTCAAAGCAGCGTAAATCTGCTAAGTGATCACCACTATCCAAACCCGGAGACGCGATCGCGACTTCCCATTCGCTCATATCCAATTGCAGCCAGTCTCCCACAGTAACAGTCATCGGTTCTCCCCCCATGTGCGCGACTATAGCGATTTGTTGATCATGATCATCCGGATTACTGCGAACCCCGTAATATACCGTCCGTTCCTCATCACTGATTTTATTGAATCGATCAATTCCAGCTAAATTGTGACCTAACCAGGGATGAGCATGGCGGAAACGACGCAAGCTCATGTTATACTCTGTTCTTGCTGCATCAAGCTTGTCCTCATAGTGAGAGACATTACACAGTTCGTAACAGTCTTCCATGAACATCAACGCGAATGACTTGAGCTTTTCAAGGGTCAACCCTTTCAAGAAATTCACCATTTCTGGCTTATTCAACTTTTTCAGCGGCTCAATATCACACTGATCCGTATTGTCTCCCAAACAGAACTGGCAAGCCTGGACAACCTCGGCAAGATTGTAATCCTTTTCAGTCATGGCAACTTGCAGCGCCCTGCCAAACTCCCGCAATTCCTCTAGCTGACTAAATCCCAAGGACTTCAACCGACTGAAACTTTCCGGCGCATCATAGAGTTCTGGCGTCACTTGCCAATCCAAGAACCCAACTTCTTCAGAAACCACCTTGACCCCATAGCGTTCATCGGTATTGCGGAAAAACATCCATGGGGCGTGCATTGTCGCATTGATAAAGTCCATGGGCAATCCCGGACTGAACCCATACACCCAAAGCGTCACCGCCTGGTTATCGTAAGCATTATTTAATACTTCTGGCAGCGTACTGCCTAAATTCCAATTAATCTGGGCATCTAGCGGGATTTGATTGCCCCGGCGCACCGTATCATGATTACCACAACCGGTGATCCAATGATCCCCTTCAAAGATCACCTCACACACCCGACGCCATTTGCGATCCCAAAACTTTTCTAAGGCTGGGGTGTTATGGGCAAAAATCAGGGGTCCCCATTGGAACGATTCCGGTTTCAGGTTAATTAATTCCCGGTACGTCGAGATCTCTTCCCATCCTTCAGCGGGCCAGGGACGACCATCTTCAAAAATGGTAAATAAGAGTCGTTGATGTCCCTCAATATCCTGAACCACATCACTCATCGCCAGCAGATAGGCGTCATCATATTCCACCAGTCCAGACAGAGGATTAAAGAAGCGGAAATCTTGACCCCCATCAATACGCACCCCATCAGCGCCCGTATTAATTTTACGCCGCTGCATTTCCAAAAACATCGCCCGTACTGTCGGTAACTGATGGTTCAAGTCTTGACCGTACATATTCGGACCTTTGAGGAACTGGCGATGCAGGAGTAACTCCGATTGGTTATCTGCATGACCATACACCAGGTCATAGATAATTTGAATTGGACCGGTGGGAAAATTATGCAGGGTGGCGATAAAGTCTACCAATTCATCAGGGCGCAAGCTACCCAAAAGCGCTGCATTTGTAGCACTCGATCCTAAGATTGGCACGTCATAGCCCCAATCCTGGGTATGGGGTTTCCTCAGTTTAATTTGCAGGTCATCTTCATCTTCGGCAATACAGACGAAAAATTCACTTTCTGGACTGTATTCATCTCGATACTCAATCGTGGGTTCCATGGGGAGTAGCTGAATGGCATCGTAACCCACGTAGTTTTCTTCGGCTGGGGTTAAGGGAAGATTTCCAGCTAATTTACTGGCAATTTGGCGATAAATACGGGTTAATCCCTCAACCGTTCCCTCTTTAGAGGCGGTGCCAATATGAAGCTGTAAAATGTTCCGGGGGGCTGGCACACGCGGAAAGGTTAGGGGATCAGAGCGGACGCTGGTGGCTTTGAAGTAATCCAGATCAGCTCGTTGTTTCTGTAAGCTTGCCATATCATACAGTTCAGCCGGTCCGAACACCCCATAAGGCATGGAATAGGGAATTGTATCTCGAATCGCTTGTAGGTTCCCTTGTTGATCGACAAAGCGCAGCCAGTAGAATGATCCCATCTGCTCCCGGTTTCCGGGACGCATCCCAGCGATGACACCCCAATGGTATTCCCCTTCTTGTTTTAAGAATAGGCGATCGCGACGAAAGGAGACGGTTTGCTCAACCACCCGACAATCAATCGGCTCAAGGGGGGTTAAGACTTCCAGATAGATTTCCATCTTCCGCATCACCTGCGCCAACAACCGAGGGGTCCAGAAGCCAATTTCGGTTAACCCATCGGAACGGTAATGCGCCCCCAAGCGTCCGGCTATGGCTTGAGCTTTTTCAAAATAGGTGGCGTCTGAATGCTCAATGGTAGCTGCCCAATCTATGACGTCTTGGGTGGCATCTTCAACCAATCGGATGGACGGTTTTGTATCAACTTTCACAGTAACTTAATCTCGCAACCACTACCCAACTGCTGTACAGGTAACTAAATCCTGACTTTCGGGATCGGTCTACCTGTACGGCGAATTCCCGTCAAGTTTAACAGTCCCACAGCTTCTCTGAGAGTAAAACACTGTCATTCGTCATTTGTCATTGGTCATTCGTCATTGGCTTCCCCATCTCCTGATAACTGATACCTGATACCTGATAACTGATAACTCCCCCAACACCCATTAGGGTATAACTCTGAGACAGCCACGACACATTAACTGTCCTGGGGTTAGAGTGAGTTCTTTGAGATCAACCTCTGAGCCTAAATCAATCGTGAACGGCTCCAATGCGATCGCATGAGCGTTAAGTTGAATCTGGAGGGGGTGCAGTTGCAGATGTTGAGGCGTTACCAGTTGAATCCCGGCATCAATCTGAACCAGGATTTCCTGAGTCTGTGGGTGTGTCACTGTTCCTTTGAGGGTGAGGTGTTGCCCATCAATCTTAATCTGCTGCCAACTTATGGTAGACGGGTTTAGAGGTGGATACTGATCCGGTGGATTATAAGAATTAATAAAGGTATTCAGTAATTCGGTTAAAGCATTTGATAATAAGGGAGCGTCCAGAGAGGCTTGCAGGTCGCTCTCTCGCAGTATAAGTTGACCCGTAACTGGGACAGGTTCTAGGAGTTGTAAGGGTTTGCCTTTAAACACCTGAGTAAGATTGAAGCGAATATTTGTTCCATCTAGCTGGATTTGCGACAGGTGCAGTCCTTGATAGATAGCACGACGAGCCGCAATAGACACAGTAGGAATGTGTCCTCGAAGAATTTGGCGATCGCGACCCATCAGCTTAAACTGTAGTGTTTCCACGGCATCCACCTGCGATCGCAGCCATAATTGCACGGCGGGGGATACCACTGTGCTAATCATCCGGCTGCCTTTGTCTGTCCCAGCTTTTGATTTATTAACGCCCATTGCCACAATTTCGGGTCAATCCTGTATTCTGACACAACGGGGATAGTCTCCGAGCAAGGCAATGAGCAGGTAAAAAAACCAAACGCTTGCAATTCTCCGCATTCTTGTAATATTTGTACATGGTCTATTCTGGTCAGGGCTAGAAATAGACTGATTCTCTCCAGTCACCTTAAAAGCCGGAGAGGTTTAAACCCAACTCCTGCTGGATACTATAAGGATGGAGATCAACTTGGAACCAGCACGATCTGGGTCGAGACGAACTAGCTTACACAGGTAGTCAAGCCATGGAGGAAAGAGTACAAAAAATTATTTCACAGTGGGGTATCGCCTCACGGCGTCAAGCTGAGAAAATGATCGTAGCCGGACAAGTTCGGCTAAATGGTACTCTGGTGCAGCTAGGGCAAAAAGCGAATCCGGAAACGGATTTGATTGAAGTTAATGGTCAACGGCTCAAACCCAGTAATCGTCCTCAGACAATTTATCTGTTGCTCAATAAACCTGTGGGTGTAGTCTCTACTTGTCGGAATGATCGGGTGTGTAATACCATTCTTGAGAAGCGTCGTACAGTTCTTGATTTACTGCCAAGCACGATTAGACAAGGTCAGGGCATCCATCCGGTGGGACGGTTGGACATGGAATCTACAGGAGCGTTAATTCTGACAAATGACGGAACACTGACCTATAAACTTACCCATCCTCGCCATCACGTTCCCAAGACGTATCGGGTTTGGGTCAAGGGTCATCCTTCTGAATCAATTCTCTCGGCTTGGCGTCAGGGTGTGGACTTGTCGGGTAGAACCACTTTACCTGCTCAAGTTCGAGTACTCAAGCAGCAACCCGATAAAACACTTTTAGAAATTGTCTTGACAGAAGGGAGAAACCGTCAAATTCGTCGAGTTGCTGACCTGCTAGGCTATCCAGTAATCCATCTGCACCGCACGGCAATTGGTCCGATTCAATTACAACGACCAGGTGAACCGATACTGCTCAGTGGTCACTACCGTTATCTTGAAGAATTTGAAATCCGCTTCCTCCACAACCGAGTTCACTAACCCTTACGAAAACGTGCCAGCAGATATCAAGGAGTACCGTGTATGAAGGAGAATACGAGTCATTTGCAGCAGGAACAAGTTGAGAAGCTCGAAGTTATCGGCGCTCGCCTACGCCAGTTTCGCCTCGAACAGTCGATTACCTTAGAGGAAGTTGCGGCTCAAACCCGAATTCAGGCACGGCTTTTACGGGCGATTGAAGACGGTAAGATCGACCAGTTGCCAGAACCTGTATACATTAGAGGCTTTATCCGGCGATTTGCCGAAGCGCTGGGACTCAACGGGGCAGAACTTGCCGATGCTTTTCCGGTGGGAGCGAGTATCCAGTTGATCAAACCCCGTTGGCGGCATTTACCCGCTGCTCAATTGCGACCGCTTCATCTCTACCTGCTCTATATTCTGTTGGTGATTGGTTCGGTCAGTGGTTTATCTCACATTCTGAGTCGCTCGGCAGTGCAAGTGATTGAAGTTGAGAATGCCCCCTCAGCCCAGCAGTTTCCGACACCGAAAAACTCCGAACCCAGACCACCGAAACAGTCCCTTGATATTAACCAATCGGCGGAAATTAGTCATGCCAGCCAAGATGGTAAACCGGTGCAGGTTGGTGTCACCTTGAAGGCGCAGTCCTGGATTCGAGTCGTTGTGGATGGTAAAACAGAATTTGAAGGCGTCTTGCCCGAAGGCACCCAGCGGACTTGGGTGGCGGATCAACAACTGATTGTCCGGGCGGGTAATGCCGGAGGCGTCCTAGTCGAGTTTAATGACCAAAGTGCTAAACAAATGGGCGCCCCCGGTGCGGTTGAGGAAATGACTTTTGCGGCTAATCCTCGGTCTTGATCGTCTGTTTGCTCAACAGGTTAACCCTCAAGAATCATGCGGTGTCCGACCATAAGTATAAATTAGGGTTCTGATGCGATCGCGCAGTTGGTCACTCAACATCTCTGCTCGATAACGCCATTTCCAGTTTCCCTCAGATGTACTGGGACGGTTCATCTGAGCCTCTGCACCCAAATCCAAGAAATCTTGGAAGGGAATCATGGCAAGATTGGCGACACTGCTGTAGGCTAACCGGATTAAATCCCAATTGATGCCTTCCTCACTTAACCCTCCTAAGTAACGAATCGCATTTTCTCGTTCATAGTCGGGGATCTGGTTAAACCAGCCGATTGTCGTGTTATTATCATGGGTTCCGGTATAAATCAGACAGTTGCGCTCTAGGTTAAAGGGTAAATACGGATTATCTGAACCGCCACCAAAGGCAAAATGTAAAATCTTCATCCCCGGAAATCCAAATTGATCCCGCAATGCCTCAACTTCTGGGGTAATTACACCTAAATCCTCCGCGATAATCGGTAGTCCTTCTAATTCCCGCTTGAGGACTTTGAAAAATTTAGCTCCCGGTCCTTTGACCCAGCGCCCATTCATGGCAGTGTCTTCACCTTGGTCAACTTCCCAATACGCCTCAAAGCCGCGAAAATGATCGATTCGCAGCACATCGACGTACTCAAACATCATCTTTAGGCGCATGATCCACCAGCGGTAGTTATTGTGTTCCATGCGTTCCCAGTCGTAAATGGGGTTACCCCACAATTGACCGGTTTCACTGAAATAGTCTGGGGGAACACCCGCCATTAGAGAGGCTTCGCCAGTTTCCTCGTCAATGGCAAACAGTTCTCGGTTTGACCAGACATCAGCGCTATTATGGGCAACATAAATCGGGATATCGCCAATAATCTGGATATTGCGGTCATTGGCATATTGCTTCAACCATGACCACTGGCGGAAAAACTCAAACTGGAGGTACTTTTGGTAATAAATGCGATCGCGTAACCGTTCTCGCCACTCCTTCACCGCTTGCGGTTCGGCTTTGGCAATGTCTGGCTCCCATAAATGCCAACTGGCATCCTCAAAGATGTTGTGGAGTGCCATAAATAAGGCATAATCATCGAGCCAGTAGGCGTGACGCTGACAAAATTTATCAAATTCCTCCTGTTGTTCAGATGAGGCTTCCCGCTGAAAGCGATCGCAGGCTTTGAGCAGGAGCGATTTTTTCAGGGGAAAGGTTCGCTCAAAATCGATAGTATCCGGGGGAAACTCCGGTAGATGAGCTAAGTCTTCATCCTTGAGTAGCCCCTTCATTTGCAGTTGTTCTGGGCTAATCAACATTGGGTTTCCCGCCATGGCGGAGTAAGACATATACGGCGAGTTACCAAACCCCGTTGGTCCGACGGGCAAGATCTGCCAAAATCGCTGATCGCTAGCCGCCAAAAAATCAATAAATTGATACGCGGGTGAGCCTAAGTCACCAATTCCATAAGGACTGGGAAAGCAAGTGGGATGCAGCAAAACACCACTCGATCTAGGAATCTGCATAGAGGATAGACCATAGTACAGCAAAACAAGTCCTATCGACATTAGCACGCTAGGGAGACGTTAAAAAAGAGCGATCGTGGTAGATTTAACTCTGCCGATAGAGGTATTCTGAAAACAACGAACCCAAGGCGATCGCTACCCGTTACCCGAACTTGACTTGTGACTTACCGAAATCCCGTTCCCACCGTCGATATCATTGTCGAACTCATGGATCGACCCTCGCGACCGATTATTCTGATCGAACGCAAAAATCCCCCCCTCGGTTGGGCAATTCCTGGTGGCTTTGTCGATTACGGGGAATCGGTGGAAACCGCAGCGGTTCGCGAAGCAAAGGAAGAAATTGGCTTACAGGTGGAGTTAATTGAGCAGTTTCACGTCTATTCGGCACCTGACCGCGATCCGCGTAAGCATACCCTGAGTATTGTGTTTCTAGCCACGGGGACAGGCGAACCCCAAGCCGCTGATGATGCCAAAAATTTGAATATTTTTAATCTGTGGGAGATTCCCGCGAATCTATGTTTCGATCATGACCAGATTTTGCGGGATTACCAACGTTATCGCCATTATGGAGTGCGTCCTCATTAGAAACTATTTTCTGTTCCCTGTTCCCTGTTCCCTGTTCCCTAACCCATGAATGCGATCGCACAAACTCTAACACCGATTGTGGGTGACTCTAACATCTACCAGGGGGATACTTTACCTCCGCTATGGCAAGAGCGACTCAAGAGAGCCTATGGCGTAGACACGATTACCAGTACGCTTGTTTGTCCAACCACAATTCCACAGCTTTGTCAAGTAATGGAGTCTGCCAATACCCATAACTGGCAAGTTCTTCCCGGCGGGAATGGGAGTAAATTAGCCTGGGCGGGTGTGGGTAAACCAGTTAACGTGGTGATTAGTACCCAAAACCTGAATCAGGTGATTGATCATGCGGTGGGTGACTTGACAGTAACGGCGCAAGCGGGTGTGAAATTGGCAGATTTACAGCCAATACTGCTGAAAACCAATCAATTTTTGCCTCTAGAACCCGCCTACCCGGAATCCGCCACTCTGGGTGGAATTATTTCAACGGCGGATAGTGGCTCATGGCGACAACGCTATGGTGGGGTTCGGGATATGCTATTGGGAGTTTCCTTTGTCCGCAGTGATGGACAACTCGCCAAAGCCGGGGGACGAGTGGTGAAAAATGTGGCGGGTTATGACTTGATGAAACTGTTGACGGGGGCGTATGGAACCCTGGGAATTATAACCGAGGTGACGTTTCGCTTGTATCCGGTACAAGAAGCATCGGGGACAGTGGTACTCACCGGAGACGCTGACGCTGTTGCATCAACAACCCAAACCTTACTCGCGTCCGCCCTAACCCCTACAGCCGCCGATTTACTCTCCTCTGGATTGGTAAAACAATTGGATATCGGTCAAGGTATGGGCTTAATGGTACGCTTCCAAAGCGTCACCAAAAGTGTACAGGAGCAGTCATCCCGTTTGCTAGAGGTGGGGCAACAGTTGGGATTACAAGGCACGCTTTATCAGGATAACGATGAAGCGAGTCTATGGCAATCATTACCAGAACAAATCTGGGGAATGCCCCAATCCACCTCGATTACTTGCAAAATAGGAGTAGTACCAACAGCAGCAGTTATGACGTTAACTGTACTGGATACTCTCACATCGGGAACGGGATTAGGGTTAATTCATGCTGGAACTGGATTAGGAAAAATGCGGTTGGAACCCGAAACAGTGAAACCTGAGACGATTTTAAAGATGCGAGAGCATTGCCAATCTCACAGCGGCTTTTTGACGGTACTAGAGGCTCCAATTAGTGTAAAGCAACAGCTTGATGTTTGGGGATACAGTGGCAACGCTTTAGATATTATGCGTCAAATTAAACATAAGTTTGATCCGAAAAACCTTTTAAGTCCTAATCGATTTGTCGGAGATATTTGAAGACAGAATCCACAGGAGCATATCCGACTTTTCACGGCATAGAGTTTTGACCATTCACGACTCTCGATGGAACCTAGTTTTTCCGAATGTAGGGGCGGGTTTCACTATTATCTTTTCTTTTGCACCCAAATATAACTAAACCCGCCCCTACCCACCTCTCACGCACAATTTATTAATTTCTGCACATCTACCTAAAACGACAAAATATGCAAACGGATTTTAAATTTCCCACACCTGATTCAGTCAAAGAAAGCGCAGCAACAACACCGTTAGAAACGGAACAAAATGATTCTCAATCCCCTGGTTTTGATCCTAAAAACCCTCCCAAACAAGACTTAATCGATACTTGTGTTCATTGTGGGTTTTGCCTCGCCACCTGTCCCAGTTACCGAGTGATTGGGAAGGAAATGGATTCGCCCAGGGGACGGATTTATTTGATGGATGCGATTAACAAAGGTGAAGCACCATTAGCCGAGGCGACGACGCAACATTTTGATTCCTGCTTAGGCTGTTTGGCTTGTGTGACCACCTGTCCTTCTGGCGTACAGTATGATAAGTTAATTTCAGCCACACGTCATCAGGTTGAACGAAATCAGCCTCGGAGTTTACCGGATCGGATTATTAGAGCGCTAATCTTTAATCTGTTTCCTTATCCGGGACGCCTGCGCCCTTTCCTTGCGCCACTTTATCTGTATCAAAAATTAGGATTACAAAAGCTAGTTCGGTCTACAGGATTATTAAAGCAAATAGTCCCCCGTTTAGCGGCAATGGATTCAATTTTACCGCAAATTACTTTAAAGTCTTTCCAAAATAACTTCCCAGATGTGATTCCGGCGCAAGGGGAAAAGCGGTATCGAGTGGGTGTGATTTTGGGGTGTGTACAGCGGCTATTTTTCTCCCCCGTTAATGAAGCGACGGTGCGAGTATTAACGGCGAATGGCTGTGAAGTGGTGATTCCCAAAACTCAAGGCTGTTGTGCTGCATTACCTGAACATCAGGGACAAACAGAACAAGCCCAAGCCTTGGCGCGACAAATGATTGATAGTTTTGAGGGAACAGGTGTTGATTATGTGATTATTAATGCCGCAGGTTGTGGTCATACGTTGAAGGAATATGGGCATATATTAGACGATGATCCAGTTTATCGCCAGAAAGCGCAAGACTTTGCGGCGAAAGTGAGAGACGTGCAGCAGTTTTTAGCTGAGGTAGGATTGACGGCGAAGTTGTCACCTCTGACCGATAAACCATTGACAATGGTGTATCAAGATGCTTGTCATTTGTTACATGGACAAAAGATTTCCGTACAACCGCGTCAGTTATTGCGGAAAATTCCGGGGGTAACATTACGCGAACCCATTGATGCGGCGCTATGTTGTGGGAGTGCGGGGGTTTATAATATGCTGCAACCGGAAATAGCTGATGAGTTGGGACAGCAAAAGGTTGAGAATTTGTTGAATACTGGGGCGGAGTTAATTGCGTCATCGAATCCGGGATGTTCGCTGCAAATTAAGAAGCATTTAAACGTGCAGGAGAAAGAGATATCCTTGATGCATCCGATGGAGTTGTTGGATTATTCCATTCGCGGGGAAAAGTTGGCGATTGGGGATTAGGGAATTGATGTAGGGGCGCACCGACGTGCGCCCGTGTCAACTTAAGGTAGAAAAGCAATGCTGGCAAGGTTTTAAGCTGTGTCTGTCTACTCCGTGACATTTTCCCCCTCATCCCCTAACCCCTTTGAGTCCTCTGAAGACTTGGAAATGGCGGATGTAGACATTAGCGAAGTGCTACTGGCGATCGCACGTCAGGTTAGTCAAAGTTTACAGGATATTTCCCTGGTTGAACCCAGGAGACTGAAAGAGTTTCTGGCTGGTGCATTGGAGGTGTTGAACTCGGAGGTGACGGGGATAAAGTTGAAGATTCCCGGATTGAAGCTACTGGGGGATTCTCTGGGTGATGTGGGGATGACTTCAGACAAGGATAAGTTTTCTCTCTATTTTGGTATTGGCGAAATTACCACCCGCACCAAAAGCGATGCGAGACTGCGAGAACGGTTGAATCGGTATCTGGGACCCCAGAAAAATCAACTCGTGGATGCGATAAATCAGGAATTGCTGGAACCCGCGATCGCATCCCTAAAAGCGATCGGTAAAAATGGATTGGTGGTGATTGTGGATAACCTTGACCGCCTGGATAGTCGCCCCAAGGATTGGGGACGTCCGCAACCGGAATATTTGTTTGTCGATCAAGGGGATTGTTTAAATCGACTCAATTGTCATGTCGTTTATACTATGCCTTTGGGGTTGAAGTTTTCTAAAGAATATGGCAATCTCACCCAACGATTTACCGATGAACCGAAAGTCTTACCCATGGTGTCGGTGAAACATCCCGATGGCGAGATTTGTGAGAAAGGAATGCAGCAATTACGCCAAATGCTTTTAGTCCGGGCGTTTCCCAACCTGAATGAATCGGAACGGATGGAGAGAATTCCCGAACTCTTCGAGAATTCAGAAACCCTCGATCGCCTTTGTGCGATTAGTGGCGGACACGTTCGGGATATATTGAGTATATTGAATGCCTGGATTCGCAAGAATAAACAACTACCCCTATTGCGGGAAACCTTGGAAGCGGTGATTCGTTCCCGGCGCAATGAAATGGTGATGGTGATGTCCGATGCTGATTGGGAATTATTGCGTCAGGTGCGACAACGGAAAAAAGTGAGTGGGATTGATGGATATGAGAAGTTGATTAATAGTCGATTGGTGTTTGAATATCGGCAGAATCAGGAATCTTGGTTTGACATCAATCCCCTTTTAGCAGAAGCGAAGGAGATGCAGGATTAGTTATTGGTCATTGGTCATTAGTCATTGGTCATTCGTCCTTTGTTCTAATCCTTGATCTACCGTAGGGTGGGCATTGCCCACCAACCTCATCTAAGCGTACCATGCGGCTAAAATATAAATTAACCATGACTTAGATATGGACAATGGCTCCTGCTACTGATATTCACCAAAAAGCGATCGCGTTGATTGGACAGCTACCCCAAGACAAATTGATAGCGGTTGTGCAACTCTTAGAATTTTTAGCACAGCCGCCTCAGCCGAGTACAGTTAGTCCCCAGGAAGCCCAGTTGCTAGAGGTGATTGACAACCATCTGCCAGAAGATGAGCAGGTACACTTAAATAGATTGCGCGATCGCTGTGAATGGGGTGAACTGAGTGAAGCGGAATATCAGCAACTGATTGGTTACGAAGATTTGTTAGAGGAGAAGCGAGTAAAACGATTAGAAGCCCTGATCCAACTAGCACAGATTAGGAATATTGACCTGATCCGCTTAAACCAACAACTTCAGTTGAAATCCCAACCTTCCCATGCCGTCTGAATTCCTCTGCGTACCTCTGCGCCCCCCTCTGCGTACCTCTGCGTTAAAAAAATACAATTCCCCCATTCCCTCCCATCCCTTGCCTATTGCCCAACGCCCTCACCATGACCCACCAACCCCCCGACGATA
>CAKZMA010000892.1 GCA_937127375.1 uncultured Coleofasciculus sp.
AATTACCGTATCCTAGTAGTGGATGATCGCCTAGAAAGTCGTTTACTATTGGTAAAACTGCTAACCGCCGTGGGATTTTCCGTGCGAGAAGCGGTGAATGGGCAAGACGCGATCGCGATCTGGAGTAGCTGGGAACCTCACCTGATTTGGATGGATATGCGAATGCCTGTGATGGATGGATATGAAGCCACCAAACACATCAAAGGGCATCTCAAAGGTCAAGCTACGGTTGTTTTAGCCCTCACCGCCAGCGCCTTTGAAGAAGAGCGATCGCTGGTTCTGTGTGCCGGCTGTGACGATTTTGTTCGCAAACCCTTCCGAGAAGACGTAATCTTTAATAAGATAGCCCACTATTTAGGGGTGCAGTATGTCTACGAACAGCCAACCGCATCAACCGCGCCAGAGGATGAAAACCTAGCCTCCAACCAACCCCTAACGGCTCAAGCCCTGACGATTATGCCCAAGGAGTGGATTCATGAATTATACCAAGCTGCCAACTCGATTGATAACGAGCGGATTTTCCAGCTTATCGAGCAAATTCCCCCAACTCATGCCCAAATTGCCCAAGCTATCACAGATATGGTGAATAATTTCCGTTGTGATCAAATTATCGATTTAATTGAAGCAGGGATGAAGGAGTTTTGAGTGTTGACCCTTCACTTTGTTCAAGGGAACCTGCGGTTTAATCCTGTAGGGGCGGGTTTAGGGACTAACGCCAGTTAAAAGCCAATAACTGAGCAACAAAACCCGCCCTTCCTTATTCAAATGAATATGGATATAACGAATGACAAATGACAAATGACAAATGACGAATAACAAATGACTAAAGGCAACTTATTAATTGTTGACGACACTCCAGAAAACTTACAAGTTTTATCCGCCACCTTGTCGGATCAAGGCTATCAAGTGCGGGGTGTGGTTAAGGGGAAAATGGCAATTCGAGCCGCTAAATCTGCCCCACCCGATCTCATATTACTGGATATCCGTATGCCAGAAATGGATGGGTATCAAGTCTGTGAGCATCTCAAAGCTGATCCGGAGACTCGTGACATTCCCGTCATTTTTATTAGTGCGATCGATGATGTTTTGGATAAAGTCAAAGCCTTTCGCGTGGGGGGTGTTGATTACATTACCAAACCCTTTCAAGTTGAAGAAGTATTGGCGCGGGTAGAGCATCAACTGACGATTCGGCTGCTGTCTATAGAAGTACGCGATCGCAATCAAAAATTAGAGCAGGAAATTCAAGAGCGACGCAAAGCCGAAAAAGCTGCCGCCGCCGCGTCTCAAGCTAAAAGTGAATTTCTCGCCAATATGAGTCACGAACTCCGCACGCCCTTGAATGCTATTTTAGGGTTTACCCAAGTCATGAGTCGTGATATTAAAATTACACCAGAACAACGAGAATATCTGGGTATTATTAATCGCAGTGGTGAACATTTACTGGACTTAATTAATGATATCTTGGATTTGTCGAAAATTGAATCAGGTATTATTTCTCTCTATGAAAGTAGCTTTGATTTGTATCGCTTGTTAGATAATTTGGAAGAGATGTTCCAAATTAAAGCAGAACAGAAAAAAATAAATTTAGTTTTTGTTGTAGCACCCAATGTTCCGCAAACCATAAAAACCGATGCAAAAAAATTACGGGTTTGTTTGATTAACCTTTTAGGTAACGCGATTAAATTTACCGAACAAGGTACAATTACCTTACGAGTAAATTTGGCAACTAAGCCGTTAACCGATCAAAACCCTTCAGACACCGACTCATCATCATTGTCAGCATTTCCCCCCCGACTCCGGTTTGAAGTAGAAGATACGGGAGCGGGTATTTCTCCGGCTGAAATTGACCACTTATTTGATGCCTTTGTCCAAACCGAAACCGGACAAAAAATGGCGGAAGGGACAGGTTTAGGGTTAACCATTACCCGTAAATTTGTGCAACTGATGGGGGGAACGATTACCGTCAGTAGTGTTGTCGGAAAGGGGACAATTTTTAAATTTGGTATTAAAATTAGTCCGGCAGATGTCTACCCCGTCACCCCCCAACCCCGTCAGCGCGTCTTATGCTTAGAACCCAATCAACCGATCTATCGTATCCTAGTGGCTGATGATACCCCAGAAAATCGCCTGTTGCTGATAAAATTACTCGAACCGATTGGCTTTGAAGTGCGGGAGGCGGTAAATGGGATAAAATGCGTGGCGTTATGGGAAAGTTGGCAACCTCACTTAATTTTTATGGATACCCGTATGCCAATGATGGATGGATTAGAAGCAACGCAATGGCTGAGACTTAAAGAACAAGAACGGTTA
Organism: uncultured Coleofasciculus sp.; assembly: GCA_937127375.1. Taxonomy (GTDB): domain Bacteria; phylum Cyanobacteriota; class Cyanobacteriia; order Cyanobacteriales; family Coleofasciculaceae; genus Coleofasciculus. The sequence goes on from CAKZMA010000892.1 coordinate 2,311, forward strand.
TCTCAGCCCCAGCCAGATTCGGATTTTTCCAAAACCATTATCATCGCCTTAACCGCCAGCGCCTTTGAGGAAAAGCGGGAGGAGATTTTAGCCGCCGGATCTGATAATTTTGTCCGTAAACCGTTTACAGAGGAGCAAGTTTTTGACACAATTGCCCACCATTTAGGAGTGCGTTATCGTTATGAAGAGTTATCGGAGGATTTGCCTCTACCTGGATCGAGTTCTAGCACACAAGAGAAACCAGACTCGTTTTTCTGTTCAGAGTTATCCAGTCTACCTTCAGCCTGGGTGACTGAATTAGCACAGGCGGCTAATCAGTTGGATGAAGCCATGATTGCTCAGTTGATTAAAGAACTACCGACAGAAAAGGCAGATTTAGCCAAGGCATTAACAGATTTACTTCATAATTTTAGACTGGATGTTATTGTGCGAGTAACTCAGGCTGTCATCAATCATTCATAAGGACTAGAGTGATGCTAAGTCAACAATTATCAACAGTATTGCATAAACATGAACTAATGATATTAGTGGTTGACGATAACCCCAATAATTTACGCTTTTTATCGGATGTATTGCAAAGAGACAATTATAAAATCAAACGGGCTATTTGTGGAAAACTCGCCATCCATGCGGCAATTTCGTCACCTCCTGATTTGATTTTATTGGATATTGTCATGGCGGATATGGATGGGTATAGTGTTTGTCAATGTTTGAAGTCAAACTCGAAAACCAAAGATATTCCGATTATTTTTTTAAGCGCATTGACGGAAGCGGCTGAGAAAGTCAAAGCGTTGAAAATTGGCGGGGCTGACTATATTACTAAACCGTTCCAACCGGAAGAAATTTTAGTTCGGATCGAACATCAACTGCTCCTGCAAGGATTACAGAACCAGTTAAAAGAACAAAATAGTTTACTTCAACAAGAAATTCGCGATCGCCAGCAAGCCGAGAACCAACTTCGTCAACAAGCAAGACAGCTTAGCCATCAAAATAGTTTACTCATTGAACTGGCTAAAAATAAAATTTTATATCAGGAGAATTTAGAATTAGCGTTTCAGGAAATCACCGAAGTCACAGCCCGTACCCTTGAGGTAGAACGAGTCGGTATTTGGCTCTATAATCAACAAAAAACTCATATTGAATGTCTGGATTTATTCCAGCAAACTCACTGCCAACATAGCACCGGGTTAAGCCTAGCCCTAGCTAACCATCCGCTTTACTTTAACGCTTTAATTGAGGCTCCCCTCGTTGCAGTAGATGATGTGATCAGCGATCCCAGAAGCGGTGATTTGCTGGAGTCTTACCTACAGGGATTAAACATAACATCAATGCTAGACACCCCTTTACGATTGGGCGGAAAAACTGTAGGTGTGTTATGTATTGAACAGATAGAAACGTGCCGACATTGGACACCAGAAGAGCAAAACTTTGCCCGTTCTATCGCCGATCTCACCTCATTACTCTTAGAAGTCCAAGAACGCCAACGCGCCGAAGTAGCCCGCAAAATCTCAGAAGAAAAATTTGCCAAAGCTTTTAGTTGTAGCCCTGACCCGATTACGATTAGCACTTGCCCAGACGGACGCTATATCGATGTGAATCAAAGTTTTCTCAATCTATTGGGGTATGAGAGAAAAGCTGTCATTGGTCAGACAATTTTTGCTCTAAACTTGGTAGTCAATCCGGAAAATATGGTTCAGTTTGAACAGCTTTTACATCGACAAGGATCACTGTGTAACTGGGAAACGAAATGGCGGACTAAATGGGGTGAGATTATTACCTTATTATTATCGGCTGAGTTTATTGATTTGAAAGGGGAACGCTGTGTAATCACCGTCGGCAAAGATATTACAGAACGCAAGCGAATTGAAGAAGATTTACGCCAAAGTGAAGAACGCTGGCAGTTAGTCTTACAAGGAAATAATGATGGAATTTGGGATTGGAATTTACAAAGTGGTGAAGTGTTTACGTCTGAGCGGTTTCAGGAAATTATCGGTAATCAAAATTGCCACGATGAAACCTGTAAAATTGTACATCGTTTTGATGAATGGATTAGTCGTATCCATCCCGATGATGTGGAGCAAATTATCGAAACAACCCAAAACTACTTGCAGCGAAAAATCCATTATTATGAAATTGAATATCGCTTACAATGCCAAAATGGTGACTATAAATGGGTAATGTGTCGCGGACAAGCTTTATGGGATGAGGAAGGAAAACCCCAGCGGATGGTGGGTTCACTCAAAGATATTAGCCAACGCAAACAAGCCGAGGAAGACTTGCATCAATCGATTCAGCGAGAACAAGAAAAATCGATCCAACTGGAGACAGCATTAGCTGAACTCAAACGCGCCCAAACTCAACTGATTCATAATGAGAAAATGTCCAGCTTAGGGCAAATGGTGGCAGGTGTGGCGCATGAAATTAATAATCCTGTCAACTTTATTGGCGGGAATCTCACCTATGCTAAAAATTATTTTGTCGATCTCACTCGCTTAATTAATGCCTATACCATAAATTACCCCAATCCTCCTGAAGAAATCCAAGATATTATTGAGGAGATTGACTGGGAGTTCGTCAGTGAGGATTGGCAGAATGTAATCAAATCGATGAATATAGGTGCTGATCGTATTCAGCAAATTGTTCAATCCTTACGCATTTTCTCTCGACATCATGAATCCGAGCGAAAAGCAATTGACATTCATGAAAGTATAGATAATACCTTGATTATTTTACAGCATCGCCTCAAGGCATCAGGCAATCGTCCCCAAATTGAAGTGATTAAAGAATACGGTGAAATTCCAGCAATTACCTGCTACGCCAGTCAGTTAAATCAGGTATTTATGAACGTGCTGAGTAATGGGATTGATGCCTTAGATAATAAACCCGCTCCCCGGATGATTAAAATTCACACCGAAATGGTTCAAAAGAGTCAGAGTACAGACGATAATGGTCATAAACAACAACCATCGGACTTTGCCGTTATTCGGATTGCGGATAATGGTGCCGGAATTAATACCGATATTATTCCCCAAATATTTGATCCATTCTTTACCACAAAACCAGTAGGACGCGGCACCGGATTAGGCTTATCGATTAGCCACGAAATTATTGTCGAAAAACATCAAGGTCAACTTCAGTGTGTTTCCAATCCAGGTCAAGGAACAGAGTTTATTGTCGAAATTCCTATTCTAAAATAGAAATGATAAATTCCTGTTCCCTGTTCCCTGTTCCCTGTTCCCTGTCTAAAGACAAATGACTAACTACGCAATTGATTTTGGCACAAGCAATACTGTCGTAACTCGATGGAACGCCGCCACTGGCGAAGCGGAAACCGTCAGCCTACCTGGTTTATCAGTACAACTTGCCCAAAATCCGCCCCTGATTCCCAGTTTGGTCTATGTTGAGGATGCCCAGCCAGGTCAGGTGATCGTCGGTCAAACCGTGCGCGATCGCGGCTTAGATCTTACCACCGATCCCCGCTTTTTCTCCAGTTTCAAACGGGGGATAGGTTCCCAGATTCAGGGATTTTTGCCGGAATTGGATGAACAAACCATCAGTTTTGAGCAAATTGGACAATGGTTCCTCAGCCAAATTATCGCCAAACTCTCCCCCTCCCCCACAGACAGGATTGACTCCTTAATTCTTACCGTACCCGTCGATAGCTTTGAGGCTTATCGCCACTGGTTAACCGGAGTGTGTCAATCCTTACCCGTGGAACAACTGCGGATACTGGATGAACCAACCGCCGCCGCTTTGGGCTATGGTGTGGTAGACGGTGAAACCCTCCTCGTCGTGGATTTTGGTGGCGGTACTTTAGATTTATCCCTAGTGCAATTAAATCAAGAGGTACAAACCGGAACAAAGCCCCTGGGTTTTATCCTTAAATGGGGCGAGAAAGTCTTAGGTGAACGTTCCGGACAAAAGCCCAAAATAGCGCGGGTACTCGCCAAAGCAGGGCAGAACTTAGGTGGTTCAGATATTGATAACTGGTTAGTGGATTATTTTGTCCAAACCCAGGGAATTTCGCGATCGCCCTTAACCACGCGATTGGCTGAACGCCTGAAAATTAAGCTATCTACAGAACCGACAGCCACGGAAGTTTACTTTAATGATGAAACACTAGAGAGTTATGAACTGAATCTGGAGCGGCAAACCTTAGAAACCATTTTAAAGGAATACCAATTCTTTGATAACCTGAATGAACGAATGACCCAACTCCTGCAACAAGCACGGCGTAGTGGTATCGAAGTCGCCGATATCGATGCTGTATTGTTGGTAGGGGGAACCGTAAAAATTCCCGCCGTTCAAGAGTGGGTGAAGCAATACTTTGACGCCGAAAAGATTCGTTCCCTAAAACCCTTTGAAGCCATCGCCCAAGGCGCATTACAACTAGCCCAAGGGATTGAAGTCCAAGACTTCCTCTACCATAGCTATGGGATTCGCTACTGGGATCGACGGAATAACTGTCACAATTGGCATCCGATTATTAAAGCCGGACAACCCTATCCGATGAGTAATCCCGTGGAATTAGTAGTAGGGGCGTCAGTAGACAATCAACCCAGCCTTGAATTAATTGTCGGTGAATTAGGCGCAGAAACCGGAGCAACCGAGGTATACTTTGAAGGCGATCGCTTAGTCACACGCCGACTGGGTGGCAGCAAAACCTCAGTACAACCCTTGAATGATCGCGACGGAGCCAGAACCATTGCCCAGCTTACACCCCCCGGAAATCCGGGACGCGATCGGATCAAACTCAAGTTTTCAGTCGATCGCGATCGCGCATTACGATTAACAGTAGACGACTTACTCACCGAGCAAACCGTCTTACAAAATCAGATAGTCGCCCAACTAAGTTAAATGTTTGTTTGTAGTTGCGCTTTAGCGCCATAAGCATTTAAGCGCCAACCATAAAGTGACATTTCAATTAAAAGGAGTGATAAGCTGTCATGCATTTAAATTGAGTATTAGTAGCGAGCAAGATGCAAAGCCTGCGGCATGGCTTCGCTAAACGCACTACACGGATGAGAGCCATTATTGACATTAAGGTTTAAATGCCGAACAGCTTATGCAGCTAATTTGTAGGTTGGGTTTCGACTTCGCTCAACCCAACATTCCATAATCACACTCACCGCGAATATCTCCCCC
>CAKZMA010000893.1 GCA_937127375.1 uncultured Coleofasciculus sp.
CAGAACCCACAATTAAGGTCAAGGCGACTCCTGTCATCAACAAGGCTCTCCGACGAAAAACAGCCAAAACCCATGCTAAATCTACGGTTTGTCCATCACTTTGATTGACTTCGGCTGAATGAACCTGAGGCAATGACTTGAGTGGTTTGCCGTTTGGCTGGGGGGGGAATGGCTGTAAATTGTGTTCGGTATCCATCAGAAGCACCTCTAGAGTCTGGGGTTGACTGAACAGAATCAGTGATTAACTTGGCTGAGTCCAGTTCACGGTAGGTATATCTCTATTTTATGGATTTCCCTAGTCCGCGTCGGCGGACTTTGTTTGTATAGTTGCGATTTTAATCGTCGGAACCTAAGTGGCTCCGCCAGTTTTTCGATGACGTTACACTCTGAATTGCTCTAAATTAACACTGGCTAAGTCCCTTTGGTGAACAAAACGAGATGAGATACCGGGTGGTGCAAAGTATTTTTCCATGAGTTCCTCTGGGTTTTTTTTACCGCCTCCTTCTTTCTCAATGAGATTGGCAACATAAGTACATAAACTACGCCGGATAGCGTTGAGCTGTTTAAGCGTTTGTTCGCGTATTTTTTCGGGGTTGGGGGGTGATGCCTTCCAGCGTTGTACCGCTTGGGCAACAGCATCCGCTTCAGGGGGAACAATGATGGAATTCTCGCTATTGAAAAATTCATCGCGTCCTCCTTTACTTGGCGTACTCACAACAGGAATGCCACAAAGCAGATATTCCACGGAGGCATACATCGCTCCTTCTTCTGCGGAAAGGCACAGACCTGCGTAAGCCTGATTCAGCTTTTTGGCGAGTTCAGAGCGAGGAATGAACTTTCTATTATACTCAGCATGTGCTAATTCGGGGCAAAACGTCGGCAAATCACCGCCGTAGGAGACAATCATTAAGTTTTGTATGTCTTTGGCTAATCCATGTCGCTTAAAAGGGAGAAGCTGTGCGGTATAGATGGCGTCGTAGTGCTTGGGCTGATTCAGGGGTTGGTAGAGATGCTCGTTGACATAGACACTGGAACTAATTTGCGCTCCCTGTATTAGCCAGCGTTTGCGCCAGACTTCTTCATCGGAGGCATTGACCATCAAGTGATATTGTCTGCCTGATAGCTGGTGCCGGATTTGATGCCTCTTGAATTTAACCATTGGTTTCCATCGCGCTGACCACCCTGCGGGACTTTCTAAGACGTGTTTGGGTTGAAATCCTTTGGGTAGGGTCGGGAAAGCTCCAATATAGGAAACGATTAGTGGTTCAGTGCTGAGAATGTAAAACCCCTGAAATATCACCGTGACGCCCCTCTGTCTTTATTGTCAAAGATGTATGGTAATATTACGGCACTCGGCTGGGTTTGACAAGTTCGAGGGCGCTTCAAGCGCTGATCAAGTTATCAAAATGCCACCTAAGACATTTCGAGGAAAATTAGACAACAATACTCAACAAATTGTAATAGTTTGCCCTGCTGGAATCCGTTCTGTCAAAGACGTTCCATGTCGAAAAGAAAAAATATCACAATTCATTGAGGATAGCTATGTAATCTAGGATACTAACTTAGTGAAATCTCCTCTAACTTCTTACCTTGTCGCCTTTTGGGTGTCGCCTTTTGGGTATGGAAGACTGGCACAGAAGAGATTTAAAACTGTCAAGATCTCATTGAGCCAGATCTGTGAGAATAGCTGAAGACATAAATTTGAAAATTGATAATTAGTTGCCACTAAAACTCTACCAGCGATAATAGCGGTAGGGTTCATCGCCTAAGTCAAAATCT
>CAKZMA010000894.1 GCA_937127375.1 uncultured Coleofasciculus sp.
CTCCCTTACATCCTGAAGCCTCGTGAGTTACGAACCCCTCCATCACAAATATCGCCCTCAGACGTTTGCCGATTTGGTTGGTCAAGAAGCGATCGCGCAAACCCTCACGAATGCTATTCGTCAAGAGAAAGTTGCCCCTGCTTATTTATTCTGTGGTCCTAGAGGTACGGGGAAAACCTCATCAGCGCGGATTTTAGCCAAATCCCTTAACTGTCTGACTACCGATAAGCCAACGCCTCAACCTTGCGGTACTTGTGACGTTTGTCGCACGATCGCTCAAGGAACCGCTCTGGACATCACCGAAATTGATGCGGCGAGTAATACGGGTGTTGATAATATTCGGGAAATCATCGAACGCGCCCAGTTTGCCCCCGTTCAATGTCGCTACAAGGTGTATGTGGTGGATGAATGTCACATGCTCAGTAGTGCGGCGTTTAATGCATTACTCAAAACCCTAGAAGAACCCCCTAAACATGTTGTTTTTGTCTTAGCCACCACCGATCCCCAACGAGTTTTACCCACGATTATTTCTCGCTGTCAACGATTTGATTTTCGCCGCATTCCGTTAGCGGCAATGGTCAAGCATCTTCAGTTTATTGCCACCAAAGAAACAATTAATATTACAACAGAAGCGATTACCTTAGTCGCACAAGTGGCGCAAGGGGGATTACGGGATGCCGAAAGTCTGCTGGATCAACTCAGCTTGTTAGCCGGAGAAATAACGGTTGAGTGTATCTGGGATTTAGTTGGGGCAGTACCTGAACAAGACTTGCTAGCATTGAGCCAAGCGATTAAGGATAATCATGCTCAATCCGTTCTCGACTGTTGCCGAAACTTAATGGATCGGGGGCGAGAACCGTTAGTTGTACTGCAAAATTTAGCTGGATTTTATCGGGATTTATTGATTGCTAAAACTGCACCCAGTCGTCAAGATTTAGTAGCTGTCACACCGCCAACCTGGAAACAGTTAGGTGAGTTAGCTCAATCGATGGATACAACGGATATTTTACGCGGACAACAACATTTAAAAAGCAGTGAAGTCCAGGTTAAAAACACAACCCAACCGCGCCTCTGGTTAGAAGTGACTCTGTTAGGTTTATTACCCGACGCATTGCGCGTAGAATCGGCAAGTAATCAGACGCGATCGCAACAGGTTAGTCAACCCAGAACGACCCAGCCGCCAGAACCTCAACATCGTACTCAACCTGCCTCCTCACCCCCGGCGGCGGCGAATCAAACTCCAACTACGACACCCATTTCCTCAACCCCTAAGACTCAATCACCACCCCCAGTAAAATCATTACCCTCACCTCCCTCATCTGCCAATAATGGGACAGTTCCTGCCGTTCCTGTTTCTGAACAATCGGCGAATATAGAACAAATTTGGCAACAGATTATTGACAATGTGCGACCCTATAGTGCCAAAGAATTATTACGTCAGCATTGTCATTTATCTAGTTTTGATGGAACAGTGGCGCAGATAGGGATCAGTACTAAACCTTTGTTAGATCTGGCACAAAAGAAACTGCCAAATATTCAAGCTGCCTTTGAATCTGTCTATCAGAAAGATATCAAAGTCATGTTTAAAATCCTAGGGACTACATCGGCTAAACCAACGGCGACGAATCGGGAGGTGGTTACGCCTTCGCCGTCTAAGTTGCCATCAAATGTAGAAGATGAAGAGGATCAGGACGATAGAGATGATAGAGGAACAGTGATTCCGCAACCGGAACGTCACATAGTCCAGCCGAATGGAACTCCGTCTAATCGTGCCGAGGAAAATATACCAGTTTCTCTACCCCAATCTGCGGTATCAGCACCTATAGATACCGGAGACTGGGATGAGGAAAAAATTAAAGATGCTGTAACTGCCCTAGAGAAATTTTTTGGTGGTAATGTGATTAATCTAGATGACGAATTGAATCTGCCGGAATTGGAGACGAGTTCATCCGCTGAGGAAACCAAGCCAACAATATCTTCGCTTCAATCTCAGTCGTTTAATGATACAGATTCAATCACAATTCAAAATCAGCAAACACCAGAGACAACAACAAATAATTCGGTTCCACGATTACAGCGATCGGATACCTTGAAATACGATGAAAATGGTGATATTGAGTTTTAATCGTATTGGTAGCAATCATCCCAACTATCGCTCTTTCTGGCAACTTTTGGCAGAAATTTTTCCGAATTCCAAGTTATTGCTTGGATTGAAGCATCTAATTAGTTCAATTAATCAATGCCAACCCTTTTATTCTTCTGGTTAATCCGCCCGATTTATTATTTCTTGAATTCGGAGAATGAGAGAAGAGGGATAGTGGGCGCAAGGCTTGCGCCCCTACCTCAAATATTATCCCTGCAACTCTTGAGCATCAACCAAAATCGGATTCACATCAAACCAAGACTCATCCTCATAATAATATTCAAAACACTATAATCATCAGAGAATTTCAGCGCCAAAGGCATGGAATAAAGTGACATCCTCCTACACCGAATCAAAGATTACGGTGTAGGCTTCCTTTGTCGTAGCCTTACGACTACGCTTGGGGCGTTTTATAGTGGGGAATATGCCCAGCCCCACTCTCTTGATGTTAATCGCTGCGTTCCAATCTCGATCCAAAATCAACCCACATAGACACTCGTGTATTCGGATTGATAAATCTTTTTCGACTAGACGATTACAGCAAGAGCATACCTGGCTTGTATTATGGGGTTTTACCTTCACCATCGCTTTACCAGCTTTCGCAGGTTCGATCAGTTCCTGATTAATCACCTGCAAGAGTTGGGTTTTCTGGGGTCCGAGGTACTGATTTAGCCGCTGTCGCATCGTCGCATCACTTTTCGTCTTCGCGGTGATTTCGCCAATCCCAAACGCCAGGGAAACGGTATCATTTTGAGAAACAACGCCCACATCTCCCAGGTTAGGCACTTTAATTCTCACCCCCTGCACCTCGGCGTTTAATACCCTAGCAGCCCCCTGTACCAGCGTCTGTAACCCTGTCAATTTGCCCAGTTGGACGGTTTGCAAACTTTGAGAAATCCGCCGTGCGATCGCCAGTAGCACATCCCCAATATCTACATCCGCCATTTCCAAGTCTTCACTCGACTCAAAATAAACGACATGAAACCCATCTGCTTCTAATTCTGCCTTCAGTCGCAATAACTCCGTCGATTTGCCACAACCAATATGTCCAGTAAATAAAGCGCAGGTGGGTTCATCGGGGGAGAAAAAGGTAATATTATCCTTAAGTTCCTCAATAATCTTACCCC
>CAKZMA010000895.1 GCA_937127375.1 uncultured Coleofasciculus sp.
ACAAATGACAAATGACAAATGACAAATGACAAATGACAAATGACAAATGACGATCCTCAATTTTTCCCACCGACTTATTCAGGCTGTTCATTAACTTCGGGTAGTGAGTTGTCAGCTTCATTCGTGCGTTGGGCAAATCCCCAGAGGAAGATCAAAGCAATAATGGTAATCATTAACCATTCGGGCGGCACGAATTCTGGATTAATCGCCCGAACCAAAAGTCGCAATCCGACTATACCGACGGTAATGTAACCCGCATCCTCCAGATTGGCATACTCCTGTAGCCAGCGGATGAATAAACCTGCCATAAATCGTAGAGTAATCACACCGATGGTGCCACCTGCCAGAACCAGCCAGATTTGGTCAGAAATCGCGATCGCGGTGGTGACACTATCTAAGGAAAATGCTAGATCAGTAATGGCGATCAGAGGAATCACTTGTAACAGCGATGTAAATCGGGGTCCATGATGGTGATGTTGTTCATCTTCCTCTGAGGTGAAATGCTCGAAGACTAACCAAAGCAAATAAGCAGCACCGAGGAGTTCAAATTGCCAAAACTTGACCACCCACGTTGCCGTCAGAATCAGACTGATCCGCAGGACATAAGCCACCACCAAGCCAAAGTTCAGCGCTTGTCGCTGAAGTTGCTTGTCTTCTAACCCTTGAGCAATTGTTGCCAGCGCGATCGCGTTATCGGCTGACAGCACGGCTTCGAGGGCAACCAAAATCAGCAGGACTAAGGGGGCTTCTATTCCTAGATTGAACGGTAACTTAAAAACTTGATCCAGCATTAATGAAATAAATGAAATAAATAATGATTTCGAGTATTGACGAGGACGTAAGCTGCTCTTGCTCGGCAACTATGAGTCCTTCTGTTAACTAATCTTAACGTGTTGCCCGAAATTTCTGCCGAAAACGGAGCAATAGCCAGTAGACTAAAGGTCATATTGATGTTTAATTAGGAGCTTGTAAACCATGTCCCTTTCAGATACCCAAGTTTTCGTCGCTCTCGTCGTAGCGCTCATTCCCGGTATCTTAGCCTTCCGTTTAGCTACGGAACTCTATAAGTAGTTCTCATTCTCAATCTGGCTGGGAACTGGCAAGGATGAGGGGTGTGATGTCCACCCTTGTCTTGTAGATACGGTTTGAGTTGCACCCCTCATCTCATAATTCCGGATAATGGCAGCAAAATGCTTTAAGGTATCTGACTATCTTCAGCAGAGTATTGCCTGCGGAAAACTCTTCGTCTATGATCTGAACTTTAGGCGACCAGCTCGGTCGTTTCAGTCTGTGGACTGGTGAGTGCCGACACTGCCAGGATGAAGCCGGATGAAAATGTTAGCGATTGTTAGCATTTCATTTTGGCAACGGACATACGTTCCATCAACCCCTAGGCGTACAGTTTAAAAGCACGAGTCTGTAACGATCCAGACGAGAGGTGAACGCTGGCACGTCAAACGTCGTTAGTCAATAAGGCGGTAGGGGTCTTACCAACTTTTGTACAAGGGAAGCGATACTTTTATGCCGAGCTTTCCTCTGCCGCTAAATCAAAGACGATAACGGGAGTCTCCAGCGAGTTTTTTTTGAGATGAATGCAATCCCAACCTCTCGACCCACTCGGCAACCTTTACCAACCCGCCGCAGGGTTACTCGCCAAGAGCGTCGTCCTCGGCGGCATTCCTACTCCGTTGTGGCGGGTGAAATTACGGTTAAATTAGTGGTAAATCTGATTCTTTGTACTGCCGCGATCGCGGGATTGGCACAACTGTTGCCCTATCATCTGTCCCAAAAGGCGAAGTTGCAAGAAGTACGATCGGAAGTGAAACGCACCCAAAGCCGTGTTCAGAAACTCCGCAGTGACTTCGGCGAAGCGTTTGATCCGGCACAAGCTAGACGAGTTATGCAAGATCAAAGTTATCGGGTTGATCCAAATCAGCGTCAAGTCGTCTGGGAAGATCGACGTCTCATGCCCGATAACTAAATAGGGGCTGCTGAATAAATTTTGGGGTGGAGAGAGGGAACAGTTTCAACCCCCTGTTGAGGTTTGAATTCATGCGCTTAAGGGATCAAGCAACTCACCCATCCAGGTTTCAACTTTCTGGCGCAGACGACCCGAGGTTCCTGACACAGGGAGTTGAGAGAGGGCGCGTTGATAGTCAGCGATCGCGCAGTTCCAGTCCCCTCGCAGATGATAGGTACGACCTCGTTCGGCATAGATGTGGTTTTGTAGGCATCCCAGGATTAAAGCCAAGTCCAGGTTTTCGATGGCGAGGTCATAAAGCCCTAATTCCCGAAATGTAATGGCTTGGTTAATCCAAGTGCGAACATTACGGGGATTGAGATCCAATGCTTTTTCGTAATCAGCAAGGGCTTTGGCTAATTGTCCCATGGCAGCATAGTAATTGCCGCGATTATTGTAAGCGCTGTCCAATTCGGGATTGAGTTGTAAGGCTCGGTTGTAATCGTCTAAAGCTTTTTGACGCTGACCCATTTGGAAGTAAATCAATCCTCGGTTGTTATAGTCAATGGCGTGGGTAGGATGATGTTTAATTGCCTGACTCAAAAGCGCGATCGCACTCCTGTACTCTCCCTGTTTGGCTTTGCGTTGAGCTGAGGTGCGTAAATTTTTAATCGAAAGGTGGTCAGGGGTTTGAGGGGTCAGTGTAATCGTGGGTAAAGGCTGGGGTTTCCGGCGGGACATGGGAATCCATTGTCTATTCTGTTCATCGCCTTTGATAAATACATGAGCGTTCATAATCGTTCTCCAACAACACCTGCGGTCTATCTACAATCAACCTTAAGTCTGGCTGCACCCCGCGAGTTGGTGTCGGTGTGTCACTTCCTGAGGCGTCTTTACTCCTCTTAATAATCACCAGCCAACCCAACATATTGATGTTCTATGAGAAATCTACAGCACAACTTAGTTGCTTTCCTGAAATCTTAATGAATGAAGCTGAGTCATTCCCTCTATCCTGGGTGTTGTTCACCCCGCTAGCTGTGTGAACCTACAAAAATTGGCACAATTGTAATCAGCACTCAAACCTTTATTGCCATCTGGCGATGCTCCGTCCCCCAAACTTACAGGGTTAACGGTAACGTGCCAGAAATCTGCAACGTTTCTTTACATTCCCCAGCAAGTGATTGCCCAGTCTGACCCACAGATAAAGAATGTCCCGTCTAGAAGGTGGTAAAATACAACCCAAGTAACTGATTGGTTTGGGTTGGGAATAGTTAAGGACACTTAAAATATGGCAACGACAACAGCATTACAGGATGCTCCTGACGTTAGTGCAGATAACTATTTAGTGGTAGGGTTAGCCACCTGCTTTTTGAAACAAGAGGGTGAAGTTGAGGAGGTGAAAATCCTGGAACCAATTCCTTCGGCGGCTCTGGAGGCAGTTCTCAAAGGGATTCCGACCTCCTATTCCATGGCGCGTGGCACCACACTGGGCGAGGTGATCAGTGGTAACACCCCAGAAAAACCGCCGGAATTTCCAGCAGAGGCTCATTTTTGTGATGATTTTATCGCCCGCGCGATCGCATCAGCTCGCACCTACAAAACTCGTCCGGAGGCACAAGCCCACATTCCCCCTGGTACAACGCGCAATGATTTCAATTACTCCATCGAACGCAAGCGGGTGCTGAATCAGATACGAGTTGTGCGTAAGGAAGACGACGTTAAACAGCACGAATACACTCACAAAGTTCTTTAATCAAAACAACGATGCTGAAACTTTATGGTGGCTCTCGCAGTCGGGCGTCAATTGTCCAGTGGTATTTAGAAGAATTGGGCGTTCCCTACGACTATGTATTGTTAGACATGCAAGCTGGAGAACATCGCCAGCCGAATTATCTGGCGATTAATCCCATGGGTAAAGTCCCAGCTATTATGGATGAGGATTTCCAACTGTGGGAGTCGGGAGCAATTTTGCTCTACCTGGCTCAAAAATATGGCAACCTGAACGGATTGGAGGAGCAAGCCACCATAGCTCAATGGATTTTGTTTGCCAATGCGACGCTTGGTCCGGGAATTTTTGTGGAGGCGAGTCGAGAGCGGGAAATGCCGAAATTATTTCCCCCGCTTGAGCAACGTTTACAGAATCAACCGTTCTTGTTGGGAGATAAGTTTAGTGTCGCTGATGTGGCTGTGGGATCGTATTTGAGTTATATCCCGATCATGTTACAGCTTGACCTAAGCGAGTACCCAGCTATCTCAGACTATATTAAACGCCTTGGTGAGCGATCGGCGTTTCAGAAAACCATTGGCGGACGCAGCTAAATATATAAAGCTGTGGACTATGAATCAGGACACCCCTAACTGGAATGTTGATGACTTAAGCTGGGTTTGTAGTAGGCACGAAGCGTGCCAGAAGCGCTCGCATTGCTTACTACAAACTCTAAAGTCAGTGCCATTTCCCCTAACTGGGTGTCCTTGCCATGATTTATTTTCGTGATTTACCGGAAACCCACAGCCGCTTGCCAAACAAACGCTAGCAGCAAGAAAAAGACGGGGATGACTGGGAGAACGTCTACGATAGGGTCAAAGATAGAGTAGGCTTCAGGCAATTTCGCCAACAGCATGGCTGCTTCCATAGTTAAGTCTTCCTTTCTAAGCGAATTTTCAGAATTGAAATGTATCTTAACATGAACTGGGTTACAACTGAGCTAGCTTCAGGGGGTAGGTTGGGTCTAGGGAAGAGACCCAACCGAAAAACCTAAACCTGAGCTGTTGCCAGTTCAGCTTCAGCCGCAACTGGATAAATGCTCACCTTCTTGCCAGATTTACCCTTTCTCTCGAAGGTCACCGTGCCATCAATCAGGGCAAATAGAGTATAATCTTTGCCACAACCGACATTGGTACCGGGGTGAAATTTTGTGCCACGCTGACGCACCAAAATGTTACCTGCTTTGACGACTTGACCGCCAAAGCGTTTAACTCCTAGCCGCTTGGCATTAGAGTCACGACCGTTACGAGTACTACCTGTACCTTTCTTGTGAGCCATAGTCTCCTCTTGTTTTAATGGTGTGATACCAAATCCGGGTTAGCTACCCCTGTTATAACCTAGTCCGCGCAGGCGGACTTTGCTTGTGTAGCAGCGATTTCAATCGCCTCCTCTTGCATGGAGTGATAAAGGCGGATTTGGTGTGAGTAGATTCCTATTCTTATTCTGAAGCCGTTTCCGATGTTGCTTCAGGGGCTGACTCCTCAGCCTCAGTTGGCATTACCTCTACAGGCGTCGCTGACGTCGGCGTTTCTGGGGATTCAGCGCTAGTACCCGCTAACACTGAACCATTCATACTAATAGCATCAACCATCAGACGGGTAACTTCCTGGCGATGTCCCCGCTTTTTGCGGGTTTTCTTCTTCGGCTTCATCTTGTAGACCAGGATTTTGCGATCGCGAAAATGTCGCATCACCGTGCCTTCGATTGTTGCCCCTTCAACTAAAGGCTGACCAATGGTGACGTCACCATTATGCTCAACCAGCAACACCCGTTCAATGGTGACTTTCTCTTCGGGTTCAACGGGCAGGAGTTCAATGTCGTAAAAACGACCGGGTTCAACTCGTAGTTGTTTGCCGCCTGTCTCAA
The DNA here is from genome assembly GCA_937127375.1 of uncultured Coleofasciculus sp. GTDB lineage: Bacteria > Cyanobacteriota > Cyanobacteriia > Cyanobacteriales > Coleofasciculaceae > Coleofasciculus. Next base: position 5,592 of record CAKZMA010000895.1, read on the forward strand.
TAATTGCGTAACTCATGGAATTGTCCTTAAATGTAGCCGTACAGGTAGCTAGCTCATTAGTAGGTTAGGACTAAGACACAACATCAGATATACAAGCGACAGCACTGTCTAGCTTAACACTTGTACTAAGCCTAACGACTTTTCCTTAGTCCTAATCCCGTAGAGAAGCGATAAATCGCTGTGACTCTCAGGCTTTGAGCTGCTTTTGCTATATCTTTACCTGATCCGAGCAGGTGTATAAAGGCATTTTATGACCTTAACTTATAAATGCTAAACTTGTCAAGTTTGAACAAAGTTTTTTTGCCCAAGTCACTTCATTCTCAATACTCTAACCATTTTGACAAATCTCGCTGAAGCAACTCTTGAAGCTGAAGAATGTCTTCTCTATAAAATTCGACGAGTTGCTTGCGGACTTCTTGTGAAACTTTAGGTTTAACAAGATTTCCATTGTTAACAGTGAACGTAATTTGCTGGCGCAGTTTATCGGGAAACAGTGGCTTCAATATCGATTTGATTGGGTTTTGTTTGTTAAAGAGTGCATATAAAGTTTTATTTTTTGGAGCGCGGCGGGATTCTCTAACTCTTTCGGATAAACAAGGAATAAATGTTTCGTTGACTTCTAAAAATTTAAAAATGTCTGGCAAAACACTGAAAAGATTATTCTGGAAATCTTCATAGATATAAACTTTAATCTGATCACGTTCAAACACATCAATGTAGCGTTTCAGTTGGACATAGTATAACCCCCGTTTTTTGTAATGCCAAAAAGGCCACCAGTTATCTAATATTCGCTGTTCTTCTTGTTCAAGAGCTTGGGCAAAATCTGTTAATGGTTCACGACCTTGGTAGACCAAATGTAAAAAATTTGAATAAGCTCTATCAATTGGATTGCGAAGCATAGTAATCAGCTTCACATGAGGAATATAGTGTTTTATCCGTTTAACCGCATTCGAGCTGTAAAGGTAGATTGTAGATGCTTCGCCAATCGCTATTTCATCGGTTACTTTATCAAATAGTGCTTGATAGGCATCAATGTTAGTCACAACTGACTTGGCTTCTTTGGAGTCATCGGGACCGCAAAAATTCAATGTTTCTCCTTCATAGGCAAAGAACTTTGGTTCTTTTGCAGGACTCATGTAAATTTGCGGATGCTGCTTTAAATATCTATAAAGTGAAGTCGTTCCTGTTTTCGCCGCCCCTACAATTAAAAAATTAGGCATTATCATATTTTGAACTCCTGGAAATCAGTTTATTGGGATTAAATGCAACAAATTTTTTACATAAAAAACTAAACTTTATTTATTAATCAACTCATGTAATTGCCGATATTTACTCTTTGTAGTTAGCCAACTTACATAATTCTTCATAAACTTCATAAGTCTTTGCCGATACAGGTTTAAATGAGTCAGAATTTTGTAGGGAAGCATCAGGGAAATTTCGGTCTATTTTGCCATCAATAAACTCTTCAATTTTATCAAATTCTGTCCCTTCTAATACTTGGTTGTAGTGAATAAATAACCATTTACCTTTGTGTATATGGATTTTTAAAATGTGCTGATACATGAGTTCCCAGACTTGCAGTGCTTGGCCAAAATTTATTGAAAAATTATGTAAATATTTTTGCTTTTTACGAACTTTCAGAATACTGGAAGCAGTTGCCGCTGGATGCCTAAATATACACAAAAATACAGTATCCATTAAAAATGGTCTCCAGGCTGGCAATGTATAACAGAAGCGAGGGTCTTTAAAGCAAAAAGGTTGTTTCTGCGTTAATGATTCTATTTTTTCTGCTATTTCCAGAGGACAATGAACCTTTTTGTTCAAAGGTATTCTGGCAAGCCATCGTTGATTTCTAGTCGGTCTGTTTTTGAAAAAATTTCCAATTATTCCTCTTGGTCGTGCAGGTACAACCTGACTCAATAATTCTTCATTAATAGCTTCAACATTTTTTGATTCAAAATAGCCTTTAGGATTGATTCGAGTTGGAGACATTATCCTATCTCCCATGAAATATCCTGCACCATTCAGAGTCCCAGCTACCATACTAGTTCCACTACGTCCTGAACCTAATATAAGACAATTGAACATTTGCTATTTTCCTCCTCAACTTATTCCCATGTAGCTTTTTGATTTAATCTCAATTTTAACCAGTTTTAAATTGCATTTTGCTTTAGTATGGTTGTTTTTAACAATTTTTAACAATGACATAAGTTTCGCTACACTTTAATTATAATAGTTTAATTGTACAGACATTGTTACCTGATTAATTACATAATTTATTTTTTTCTATTTTATGTACCTCATAATCTTTGCTAATCGATTTTCCCAAGAAAATTGACGAGCAAAACCAATTTGCTCTGAATGACCATTCTTTCTTCGGGGATAGGTTTCTAGAGTATATTGAAGGCAATGAGCGAATTGATTGGGATTATCAGGTTCACACCAAACCGCAATCATATTTGTCTCCTTGAATTCCATTAATGGTGGGATCTCTGTTGCTACAATAGGAGTTCCAGACGCCAAATATTCAAAAAATTTGAGGGGTGAGGTAAACGTTGCTGCTTCGCCCGAACAGTGCGGATGAGCTAAGATATCGGCAGCTTGCAGTAAACTAGGTAAATGTTCGTGCTGAATGTAACCTAAGAACGTAACATTATCAACCTGTTTTTCCCTGGCTAGTTGACGATAGGCTTGTACCTGCGATTCATCTCCTCCAGCAAAGGCAAATTGAATCTGGGGTAATTTTTTAGCAACATCAATTAGCAGATCAACCCCTTTAAATCGATACAATCCTCCTGAATATACTATCAAGTTTTGTCGTCCCTCGGCTAGCAACTTTTGTCGCCATTGTTCAGCTTTGTCAGGTTGTCGAACTAGAAACGATTGATTAAAGCTAAGATGAAGCTTGAGAATTTTCTCTGGTGGCATTCCCTTTTGAATCATTTTCTCGCGCACAGGTTCGGCAACTGTTACCGCTACTTGAAAGAGAGGATGCTGGACAATTTCTGGTTCATATTTATGGTTGGGATAGTGTTCTCGCTCGTAAATAACTGGAATACCAGATTTAATAGCTATCTTTACCAAATTCCAATCTAAAGTATGCAAAACTTTAGTATGAGGAAAAATATGAACAGGAAAATAGTACTTGCAGACGATCGTACTGGGGTGAGTCCACTTTCCTCCAATTCGACCAATGGGCCACGGCATGGCTAGGGGAATAACTTTAAGTTTATTGTGAATGTTGTAATGTTTAACAATTGTTTCCTCTGGCTGATTCAGGCGAAATGGATAAATCCAGTCAATGGGATTAAGGGATTGCCGTGGTTTTTGAAGATAGACTAAAACAGCCGGATAACCCAGGTTTGCTGCTGCATTAGCCGTATTAACATCATGAACTATATGAGCTTCTGGTTTAGGTAATACATTTCTCGTGAAAAAAATATAATATTTATTCATCGGATTGTTATATTTTTTAAAGATTTTGAAGAGAGTAACGCCTATTTTTTTGACATTCTAGCGCTATTCTCAAACAATTCAATAGTATTAAGGATATTAATGGCTGAACTATAGGATTCTTCTAATAATTCATTCTCCTCTTCTGGGGTATCTACTAAGTCATCCGCTAACAACCGGATAGAACCGAGCATGGAATTGAGCATGGTTCGGACTTCGTGAGAGGCTTTCATTAAAGCAGGATTTGTGGTGGGCGTACCTTGAGGATGTTCCGCAAATTGCATCTGATACAACCGTGCATAATATCCTCCTTTGCGTAAAAGTTCGTCATGTTTCCCGACTTCCATCACACACCCTTTCTCTAAAACCGCAATTTGATCGGCGTTTTGCACAGTCGAAAGGCGGTGAGCAATAACCAAAGTTGTGCGATCGCGACTCAATTCCTCCAGCGCTTCTTGCACCAAACGCTCAGAAACCGTATCTAATGCACTCGTAGCTTCGTCCAGAATCAAGATATCCGGATTTTGTAAAATAGCGCGAGCAATAGCAAGGCGCTGACGCTGTCCTCCTGATAATAATACCCCGCGATCGCCAATCATCGTATTAAACCCCCCAGGGAGTTGTTCAATAAATTCTAAGGCATTCGCCCGTCGCGCCGCTTCAATCACATCTTTTTCGGAAGCATCTGGTCGAGCATAAGCAATATTATCATGAACCGAGGTATTGAACAAAAAAGTATCCTGGCTAACAATTCCCATATTATTACGCAGACTTTTGATATCAAACTCCTGTAAATCGATTCCATCTAGGGTGATACTCCCCTCTGTGGGATCATAAAATCGTGGTAATAAATCCGCTAACGTTGACTTACCTGCACCCGATGCTCCCACTAACGCTAATGTTGTCCCACGAGGTAAATCTAAATTAACCTCTTTTAACACTACCTTGTTCGGTTGAGTCGGATAGGCAAACGATAGCTGATGAAAATAAATTCCTTTTTTCAATGGATGATAAGGCTGAGAACCCGGCTGCATAAAGGGCTTATTATCATAACGCAAGAAGTCATGTGCTACTTCCACACTGGCTGAACTATTCGCTAAGGAACCCCTCGCTTTATTTAATTGGGAAATTAACGGTAAGAGCCGTTGCAGTAAGATGAGAAAACTTAGTAATACCGCCGATAGAGCCTCTATCTGACTAGCAAAAAATATTCGTCCCATAAATACAATTGTCAGCAAACCGACAATGCTAGTCACTTCACCAACAGGTGCTATAGCTGCATTGTTTGCCTGGGATTTAAAATCCGCCTTTTCGCGATCGCGGATTAGCTTTCGGATTCGCTGATACTCTCTCTCATCATTACCAGTAGATTTAACGAGTCGAATTCCACTCAACGTTTCTAGCACAGCAATCGAATAAGCTTTTGACAGACTTGATAGCTGTTTGCCAAATGCTTTGGCACGACTAATTGAGTATTGATTGACTAACGCCACAATAGCCACCAGAACCGTTGAAGCTAAAGTTAATTGCCAGGAAAGAGCCAGTAGTAAGGCGAGAAATACTAGGGCATTCGTCACCGTCACCATCATATTCAGTATAGTGCTGACCTCCCCAGCGGCTCGACCAATTTCTGTCCCTAGGCGATTCACTAGATCACCGACTTTCATGCGAGAGTAAAAATCTATATCTACGTCGAGCAATAATTTCACGCCGGCTTCACGTAAATCACATGTAATTCGGCGTCTCAACGAACTGGAGGCTAATGTACTGGCATAATTAGAAAGATTTTTTAATATAATGAGTCCCACAATAGCTCCCGCCATCGCTACCAGTCGATAATTTCCCGGCAGGTTATTAAAGGGAGACATAATCGCCTGGAGAATGGGCGGACCACTTTTTAAATCTAAATCTATACCTAAAAGATTTAAAACGATCGGAGCGATTAGGGCTGTACCAATACCGTTAAATAATCCACCCGATAATCCTAAGAGAACCGTTGTCCCCACTCGAATCGGATATCGTCTAATAACTTTTGATAATAAATTGGAAGCCATAGAGTCTTATTTGTTTAGTATGATCAATACTTAAAACTATAATTGACTAATCACTTCAGATAGTATATCTGCCATTTTATCTATACTGTAACACTCCATACACCTTTGTCTCGCTTCTTTCCCTCGCTCATTGGCGTCTTGGTAGTTTTGAAATATCCACCGAATTTTATCAGCAATTTGTTCAGGAGAACTGGCATCGACCAAATAACCCGTGTTTCCTAAAATTTCTGGAATGTCGCCAACGCGGGTGGATAAAATTGGTTTGCCCATTGCCATAGCATCGGTTAGTTTGAGTGGAAACTGAGCTTTAGCTGCTGGAGTATCGCGCTGAGGAACGACTACAATATGAGCTGCCGCAACGACTTCAGGCATTGCTGACACAGGTAATCTGGGTAACTTGATAATCCAACGTCCCCATTTTTCCATCAGTTGATGATCATAATCATCGTATGGACTACCCCCAACAATGACAAGCCTTAAGTCGGGCTCATTTAATTGATCGAGCGCGATTAAAACATCTTCTACACCTTTATAAGGGCGTGGCGCTCCTGGAAACATGAGAACTCGATAGTCAGTCAGATCATATCGTTTTCTACTGGTTTCTGGATTATACTGACTGGGGTCAAACACTGTCGTATCTTTGCCCTGAGGTAGATATACACCACCAAACCGTTCTTGCATGAAATGGGTGTGAGTTGTAATTACATCAGCTTGGGAAACTAACCCTTCGGTCAACCTTAAATAAACAGGATGATTCGGATTTCTGAGAGCGCCTTCAGGTTTTAAAATATCTCTAGCGAATTGTTTTATGCTAGGACGGTATGCCCAATCATCACCTCCATACCAACTTAACTCCCAATCGTCTATATCTAAGAGAACAGGACATCTGGTTTTAAACTTTTTAATAAGGGCAACCCCAAAACTTGTTGGTTTTAATTTGCTGGCATAAATAATATTGCCTTGAATATTTTTAATTAGAGTATTAATTGAAATAATGAATTTTGGATAATTATAAGCGGGAATTGTAATAATAGGAATTTCAGAATGCGGAATATCTGAACTCTGCTCGTGGGGAACAAATCCTATAACTTCGACTTCATAATTGAGTTTCTTGAGAGCTTTATACAATAAAAAAGGTCGCACGGCTCCGCCCCACCTGCCAGATCCACTGCTCGATAAGTCACTGACAACTAATGAAATTTTCCGTTTAGGTTTCAACGATTTTGTCTTTTTTAACTGATCCACTGTAGTCGTCCCATTTGCCGTTCATCCAAGACACGATTGATATAACTACGTTCCTCTTCCGTAACTTTATAGTCAGAAAGCATCGTAGTAACCAACTGAAGATACTCCCAACGGCTCAATTGACCTGTATCGAGAATCCGATCAACAATTGGCGCGATCGCGGGACTAGAGGGGCGTTGAACAGTTCCTGCCATGGGCGGTTAGTCTTTTTTAGCGGTGACCTAGATTTTCGACTAAGATAGCCTAGTTAACCGAGGTTCGTCATCTCAAGCTGAGTGAGCGGCAGTAGAGACTAGGATGAAGGTTAAAGGCTATGCGAGTATTTCCATTCTAAATCTAATGCCTATTGACACGATTTGCCATTGAGGTGGTTTATCTGTCGAATAGGGAAAATGATTGATAGCAAACTTTTCTCTTGGAGAAACGATTCAATATGCAAGTCCATCGACTACCAGCCCTTTCAGATAACTATATCTTTTTGCTGCATGAACCTGAACAGAACATTGCTGCTGTGGTTGATCCAGCCGAGGCTCAACCTGTATTACAGCATCTGGAAAAACTGGGTGCAGAGTTAGTAACAATTTTTAACACTCATCATCATTCGGATCATGTGGGTGGAAATCAAGAATTAATTCAGCGATACCCTGATGTCTGTGTCTATGGGGGAACCCAAGATCGTGGCAGAATTCCGGGACAACAGGTATTTTTACAAGAGGGAGACCCGGTTAAGTTTAGCGATCGCACGGCTGAGGTCTTTTTTGTTCCCGGTCATACTAGCGGGCATATTGCCTACTATTTTCCCCCGGTCACCAGCGATGATGTGGGTGAGTTATTCTGTGGTGATACCATATTTGCCGGAGGATGTGGCAGGCTTTTTGAAGGGACACCCACGCAAATGCTTGATTCCTTGAGTAAGCTGCGAAGGTTACCGGACAACACCCGTGTCTGGTGCGCCCATGAATACACCCTAAAGAATCTGAAATTTGCCCAAACCGTTGATCCCAACAACCCAGACCTGCAAAGCCGCTATACTGACGTTGAAGCGGCTCGTCGTCGAAAAGAGGCAACAGTCCCCTCCTTACTGGGCGTAGAAAAACTGACGAATCCCTTTTTGCGCTGGGAACAACCGACACTCCAAGCAGCGGTCAACAGTACAGAACCCGTGCAAACCTTTGCCCGATTGCGGGGAATGAAGGATCAATTTTAACCCAGGGTGTAGAGACGTAGCATGCTACGTCTCTACACGAATCCCAAATTTTCGTATAATTGGAGTTCTGAGTAAGCATCAATAATCTAAGTCAAATAGCCCGTACCCAAAAAAGACAATGGCAAAACGTGTACAGTTAGTTTTAAATCAAGACGTTAGGAAGCTAGGCAAATCCGGCGAACTGGTGGACGTCGCTCCTGGCTATGCTCGTAATTATTTAATTCCCCATGGGATTGGAACCTTAGCCACTGCTGGTATTCTCAAGCAAGTTGAGCGGCGCAAAGAACAAGAGCGACAACGTTTACTCGAAGAAAAGCAGCAAGCTGAAGCCCGTAAGACAGCATTAGAAACCATAGGTCGCTTTACCATCCGCAAGCAAGTGGGTGAACAAGAGGCAATCTTTGGTACGGTTACGGCAGCCGAGGTAGCAGAAGCCATTCAAGAAACCACAAACCAAGAGGTAGATCGTCGGGGAATCACGCTTCCCGATATCAGCAAGCTCGGTTTCTACAAAGCACAAGTCAAACTGCATCCAGAAGTTACGGCGGTTATAGAAATTCACGTTGCTCCGATGTAGAGACGTAGCATGCTACATCTCTACTCCGGATGTAGGGGCGGGTTTTACCGATAACGGTTTGGAACTGTCCCGATAACTTAACTCAACCCGCCCTTCCAGGGGAACAAGGAATTACAGCCCTCCGCTCCCCCGCTCCCCTGCTCCCCTACCCTCTGGTTGTACTCGCTATCTCTGGCGATGGCTTCAAACTTTAACCTTTCAATCATCCCTAGCTCTGTACCGCCTCAAAACATCGAGGCGGAGGAGTCTATTTTGGGTGGGATCATGCTTGATCCTGAAGCAATGAGTCGAGTGGTAGATTTATTATCTCCAGAAGCTTTCTACGTTAGCGTTCACCAAGAAATCTATAGATCTGCCTTCATTCTGCACCATGAAGGTAAGCCAACGGATTTCATGAGCGTTACCTCTTGGTTGTATGACCATAAATTATTAGACAAGGTGGGGGGTCAGAGCAAGATAGCGCAGTTAATGGATCGCACGGTGTCAGCCGTGAATATTGACCGCTACGCAGCGTTGGTGATGGATAAGTACCTGCGCCGTCAACTGATCCAATCGGGAAATGAGATTGTTCAATTGGGTTACGAGACACCGATGGCGTTGGACTTTGTTCTTGACCAAGCGGAACAGAAAATTTTCAATTTGACTCAGGTGCGTCCACAACAAGGGTTAGTGCCAATCTCTGAGACATTAATTCAAGCCTTCCAGGACATCGAAACGCTTCATGAAGGACTTGCCTTACCCGGTATACCCTCTAATTTCTATGACTTGGATGCGATAACGGGTGGGTTTGGGCGTTCTGATTTAATTATTGTGGCGGGAAGACCCTCAATGGGTAAAACTAGCTTTGCGTTGGCTATGGCTCGCAATATTGCTAACCGATTTCCTGTAGCAATTTTTAGTTTAGAAATGTCCAAGGCGCAATTAGTCCAGCGGCTTTTATCCAGCGAGGCGGGCATTGAAAGTAACTATTTGCGAACGGGGCGAATTACTCAAAATCAATGGGAACCTCTCTCCCATGCGCTGGGAACGTTATCAGAATTACCCATTTATATCGAGGATACGCCTAACCCCACCGTTATGCAGATGCGATCAAATCTGCGGCGTCTCCAGGCTGAACAAGGAGGAACGCTGGGATTGGTATTGATCGATTACTTGCAGTTAATGGAAGGGAGTGGTAGTGACAATCGAGTCCAAGAACTGTCTCGGATTACCCGTTCTCTCAAAGGATTAGCCCGCGAACTGAATACTCCTGTGATTGCCTTATCTCAGCTTAGTCGAGGGGTAGAGGCGCGGACGAATAAGCGACCGATGATGTCCGATTTGAGAGAGTCGGGTTCGATTGAGCAAGATGCGGACTTAGTGATTATGTTGTACCGGGATGAGTATTACCATCAGGATACGCCCGATCAAGGGATCACGGAAGTGATTATTACCAAACATCGCAATGGTCCAACTGGTGTCGTGAAGTTGATTTTCGACCCTCAGTATACTCGCTTCCGCAATCTTGCCAATCCCAATCAGTGATTATTTAGTCATTCGTCATTTGTCATTTGTCATTTGTCATTCGTCATTTGTCATTTGTCATTTGTCATTCGTCATTTGTCTCGCCAGCCGCCTTGGGTTGAAGCCCAAGGACCAACGCTCAAGTTAGAAGAGAGCTAGCTGACTAGGAAAGGCTGGACAAGTTTTAACTAATTTTTAGTAATTCCACATCAAAAATTAGAGTCGCGTTGGGCGGAATCACGCCACCTGCACCACGGGAACCATACCCCAATTCCGGGGGAATGATCAGCCGACGACGTCCGCCCACTTTCATCGTGGCAACGCCTTCATCCCAGCCTTTGATCACCCGTCCTACACCGAGTTTAAAGGAAAACGGACGGTTGCGATCGCGGGAACTATCAAACTTGGTGCCATCCTCCAGGGTTCCGGTATAGTGAACCACAACGGTTTGACCTTTTTGGGGTTGTGCGCCTTCACCTTCTTTGAGTTCGATATATTTCAAACCCGATGGTGTGGTAACAACCTCCTGCTCGGTGTTCTGTTCCTCAGTTGAATCCGTACTCATAGCAATTGATTGATTTTCAGGGATTGGTTTAGCCTGGGTAACTTGGGTTAGGGGTTGAGGTTGGGTTGGGTTGAGTTCGTCGGCGGTTGCACTCCCACGGCTGAGTTGAGTCACGACCAACAACAATCCACAGGCAACAATAACACCTAAGCTGATTAGAATATCTCTCAAAATCTATCCTCCTATTCAATGTTTGATTAACGCCACAGCTTATTTTCTAGATCCCGCACTTGACGTTCCAACCTATCAATGCGCCCCCGCAATTCATCCACTTCCGTTTGCCGAGGCACACCTAACTCCTGCAACAGATGCCGTAGCTGTCGTTCCATGTTGACTTCAAAGTTACCTTGCTCCGATTTGATCTGCTGCACCATATCATCAACGAATCCTTGGGCTTGCTCTGGATTAATTTTTCCATCTTTTACCCATTCATCGCTAACTTCTCGTAGTTTGTCTGCGACCATTGACGTTGTGCCTACACCAACCATCAATAACTGCTTCAGCCAATCTCTATTATCCATACGCTGTTCCTGTAACTCGGTGCTAACCCCAGGATAGGGGAAGGGAGGTTGATTCCAACCCCCAGTTCCATTTTGTGCTATCTTGCCCACAACTGCTGCCGTATTTACCCGCCCTGAAGCCAGAAGCAGAGGCAGAAAAACGACTATCTTTGACTTGAACTTGTTATGATTCAACCGTTTGCACCGTAACCGATCAAGCGTTTTATATGGTAATTGAGTATCTTAAAATTAGAGTCTCGCCCGAACTTCGGGAAACCTTTATTCTCAAAGATGCCGAAATCTGGACATCGATGCTGGCTCGCTGTCCGGGATTTATCAGCAAAGAAGTCTGGATTGAGCCAGAAACACCCACCGAAGTCATCCTGATCATTCGTTGGACAAGCCGTGAACAGTGGAAAGCTGTTCCACAAGAGCAGTTGGAGGGAACCCAACAGCAGTTCGACCAAGAGTTTGGCTTTGATTATCAGATGATTCAGGCGAGTGAATATCAAGTGAGAAAATTCCCCCAAACACCCAGCTAACGTTAGACCTGATGCCCAATTGTCCCCGTTGCCATCAATCTATCACTAATCGAGAAATTACTTGTCCTCATTGTGGCATGATTCTCAAAGCCTACGGTCATCCGGGTATTACCTTACACCGAGCCGTGGAACAAGAGTATTTGTGTCAAACCTGTCTCTATCATGCTGATGATACTTGTACGTTTCCTCAACGTCCCTATGCTAAGGAATGTACCCTTTACATGGATAAAGACCAGTCTCCGCTCGAACCTGAGTCGATTTATATGCCGCGTCGTACTTTCTTACAAGCGGCAAAATTGTGGTGTCAGCGTCACCCCGCCGTAGTCGGGTTACTGGGATTGCTTGCTGTTAGTATAGTGTTTACTTTACTCTCTAACTCCTGAGTGGTTACACTTTGAATTGAATCGCTTTTATCCATCCTTTTATGCCCAATCGGGAAAATCCCGTAGCTGGGCGGTTGAAACCGCAGCTACACAAACCAAACCCGCCTGCGCGGGTTTTCAATATTTCAT
>CAKZMA010000896.1 GCA_937127375.1 uncultured Coleofasciculus sp.
TGGTGAATATCGGAATTTAGTCCCTAAACCCGCCCCTACGGTATTGTGCCAAATGTCACCCCCTTTTGTTTCAGCCAGCGACGGTAAGCTAGGGAGGCTTTATCACTGGAAAAATGACACTCCCGTTGTAAATCTAAAGGTAATAATTGAGGACGTTGTGACTCCACAATAGGAATATCTTGAGCTACAACGTTATCTTGAAACGCTTTTAATTCAGCTTCAGGAACATCAAACCCATAATTCATCGCTAACCCCATCCAGCCGAGACATTCGGTTTCCGTGACTGGCGTGACGGTAAAAAAAATAGCCAAGTTTCCTTGAGTCGATGCTTTGATAAAATGAGCCGTTAGCGGACGCAAAATTCGATACGTATAGGTGACATAGCTGCCTTCACCCGTACCATCGGGATCAGGTTGCCAGACGCGGATATTGTTAATCATAATTTCATCTGGAGTAGATTGGACATGATAGTCCGCGATCGCACTTTGACACACATCTCCCAGTAATCCCTCATGCACAAAGGGAAAATGAGCCAAATCCAGAAAATTTTCCAAGGCGCGAAAGCCGCTAGCGCGATAATAATACGCACCACAGAGAATTTTCCGATAACTGGGGTTATCCCACTCCGGGAAACCAGGAACTGTATGCTTGGGTTGACCCAGAGATGTCCAAATTAAGCCGTAACGTTTAATAATGGGATAAGTCGTCAAACTTGCGCTTGCTGGTGGTGTCAGGTGAGGATGAGCAGGAATGCGAACGCAGTTTCCCTTGCGGTTATACGCCAAGCCGTGATAAGGACAGATCAAATTGCCTGAGCGAACAACTCCTCGTGATAAAGCCGCCCCTCGGTGCGGACATTGATCTTGCCCAACCGAGAAGTCTTCGCCATCATGCCATATCACTAAATCATGTTCCAGCAACCGTATAGACTGCACCGTACCCGCAGTAACATTATCAGCCGCCGCAATAACCTGCCAGTCGTTGAGCAAAACAGAGTCTTTGAACATACGTGAAGTACCCCAACTTGCGAGAGCTGAAGTTGAGGCTTCCAAAATCAACTACGCAAGGACGGTCTTATTCGTCTTTGGAGCTTCCCGTCTCAACCGCCGATGCCTCCCCAAACCCATGTTTGATTTGGTCTTACTCAGCGTCCACAGGCAGACACCCGTCTTCCACAGGTGTATAGCTTTGCGTACAACACAACTTGGAGTCTATTTTTACCATAGGGCGTAACCTATGAACCAGCGGTCATGTTCTTTCCCTAGCTGCGATGTTTCTGCGGTAAGCATATTACTGCTACTTCGGATTAACCTGTCTGATGTCCATACGCCTAGGCGGGTCAGCAACCATCTATATATTACTATGTATGTAGATTTTGTGTAGATAGCGATGACGAAAAAGGGATTGAATTTGCGAATATCTGAGCGTCGTTTGAATAAGCTCAGGTTGTATGCTGCCAGCAAGGAAAAGACGATGACTCAACTAGTAGAAGATTGGATTGACCGACTGCCAAATACAGAGATTGACAATCACTCGGACACCCACAAGAGGTGTACCTCGTAATTGTCCGGCTATTCATCCCCACCGTGCAGACGAATGGGGAATTCCGCCGAATTAGTTAAAGTATGGTAAACGGATAAAAGTTAATGACCGATTACGACAAAGCCACCAGTGATAACTCCCCACTCAACCCCCAGCGCCGACAGTTTCTCAAACGATGCGGTGTCCTTGGTGCAGGAATTGCCCTATCTGACTTAATTTTGCAATCAGTCAACCAACCTGTTGCAGCCGCACCACTCCCAAAAACGCCCCTTGCCGGAGATACAAATAGTATGATAACCCTCAACTCTGGAGAAATCCCCCGTCGTCCCCTGGGGCGCACTGGCGTAGACGTCTCAGCCATTGGCTTAGGTGGCGCTCATTTGGGTAATGCCTCGAGTCAGGAGGAAGCAACCCGTATTGTCCAAGAAGCCGTTGACGCGGGAATCACGTTTATGGATAATGCCTGGGAATATAATAACCATCGCAGTGAAGAATTGATGGGCAAAGCCCTGGTTGGGCGGCGTGATCAAGTTTTTCTGATGACCAAAGTTTGTACCCATGGACGCGATGCGAGTGTGGCGATGCAACAATTGGAAGAATCACTGCGGCGACTGAAAATTGATTATCTGGACTTGTGGCAAATCCATGAAGTCGTTTATTATAACGACCCAGAGCTAATTTTCCGCCAAAATGGGGTCATTGAAGCATTAGAACGGGCAAAGCGTGAGGGTAAAGTGCGTTTTGTGGGCTTCACGGGTCACAAAAACCCAGCGATTCACCTGAAGATGCTGGCTTATGATTTTCCTTTCGACACTTGCCAGTTACCGCTTAACTGTTTCGACGCCACGTTTAGCAGTTTTGAACAGCAGGTATTACCGGAACTCAATCGGCGCGGTATTGCGCCCATTGGCATGAAAAGCTTAAGTGGTAATGGTCAAGCGATAAAAAATGGGATTCTCACCGTTGAGGAAGCGCTAGGTTATGCGATGAGTTTACCTGTCGCTACTACGGTTAGCGGTATTCCGTCACTGGATGTATTGCGTCAAAACTTAGCCATTGCCCGGGGTTTTCAGCCGATGAACCCTGAACAGATGCAGGCGCTACGCGATAAATGTGCCGTTTATGCGGCGGATGGGCGCTTTGAACTGTTCAAAACCTCCAAGAAATATGATGCTGATATTGGCAGAATCCAGCATGGCTTTCCACCGGAAGCGGAAATGCCCAGTTAGGTAGGGTGGGCAATGGCTACAATTTGGATATTAACAATCCCTATCAGGAGAAGGAAAAGCATCGGGATTTAGGCGAGATGTTGACAGAGTATCAGGAGTTGATGGTAGGGGTAAGTGAGACGCGGAATTTATTGAAGGCTGAATTGATGAACGCTTTGAATGAAGGTGAGATACTCGACTTCTTTAAGAAATCGGATATCTGAATATATAAGAAGGAGGTTCACCAATGGCATATAGCAATTTCACGTTAGCTAAAGTTAAGGAAGATTTTGGTTTAACGGTGGATGAGACTCAAAATCTATTTGTAGATGTTGAAGGGGTTAAGCCATCGGATATTTTAAGCGTTACTTTACAAGAGTATATTCCTTTAGCAACGGCAATTGGTACGGAAAAAGCGCGTTCTGAGTTTCTGATCGCACCAATTTTAAGTGAAGTTAGGCGGCTATTGAATTATCAGATTAGCTTGTTTTCTGGTACTGATTTTAATGTAGATATTGAGAAAGGACTTATAGGATACTGTGATTTTCTGCTCAGTGCTTCTAGAGAGCAGTTTTTTATCAGCGCTCCTGTGATTACTATTGTTGAAGCTAAAAATGAAAATATTATTGGCGGGTTGGGGCAATGTGTAGCCGAAATGGTAGCGGCTCAGATTTTTAATCAACGTAAAGGAATTGATATTCCTGTCATTTGTGGGGTTGTAACTAGTGGTACGGCTTGGCGGTTTTTGACGCTGGATGAAACCAATGTTTGTATTGATTTAGTGGAATATTATATTAATCAAGTTGATAAAATCTTAGGGATTATCTTAAAACCCATTCAAGCTTATTTACCAAAGTAGTGGCTTGGCAAGGTTAAAACAGTGGTCAAGTATTTTCAAGGAACCCTTATGAGAGTAGCGATCCAGAAAAAATTTACCCACAACTTTAAGCTTGCCAGCCCACTAGGGTATATCAAGGGTTTTGGCGATCCAAAACGGCTACCTGGAGCGTGCCATTGGGTCTTAGGATAGGTAAGTCAAGCTCAAAGTTGTACTTGGAGTCTTTATAACCAAGGGAAATACCGATATGTCAATTGACTGGCAAACCGCCAAAACCTACGAGGATATCCTTTACCACAAAGCCGACGGTATCGCCAAAATTACCATTAATCGCCCCCACAAGCGTAACGCCTTCCGCCCTAAAACTGTTTTTGAACTCTACGATGCCTTTTGTAACGCCCGCGAAGACCAAAGAATTGGTGTTGTTTTATTAACCGGGGCGAGTCCTCACACCGATGGTAAATATGCTTTCTGTTCTGGAGGGGATCAAAGCGTTCGGGATAAGGCGGGATACGTTGGCGATGATGGCGTTCCTCGCTTAAATGTCTTAGACTTACAACGCCTGATTCGTTCTATGCCCAAAGTGGTGATTGCCTTAGTCGCCGGGTATGCTATTGGCGGCGGTCATGTGTTGCACGTTATCTGTGACCTAACCATTGCCGCAGATAATGCCATCTTTGGTCAAACCGGTCCGAAAGTCGGCAGCTTTGATGGTGGGTTTGGCGCTAGCTATCTCGCCCGAATCGTGGGTCAGAAGAAAGCCCGGGAAATTTGGTTCCTCTGTCGCCAGTATACGGCACAAGAGGCGCTGGATATGGGTTTGGTGAATACTGTTGTCCCCGTAGACCAGTTGGAAGCGGAGGGGATTCAGTGGGCAAGGGAAATTTTACAAAAAAGTCCCATCGCTATCCGTTGCTTAAAAGCGGCGTTTAACGCTGACTGTGATGGTCAAGCGGGTTTACAAGAATTGGCTGGAAATGCCACGTTACTGTACTACATGACTGAGGAGGGGGCAGAAGGGAAACAAGCCTTCCTGGAAAAGCGCCCTCCTGATTTCCGTCAATATCCTTGGTTACCTTAAGCAGCATCTCTCGTTAATTTTTGCACTCGGTCGGGGCGGGTTTAGTCACTTATGGGTGAATCAGAAACGATAACGGTAAAACCCGCCCCTACACAAAGGCGGGTTTAGTCACTTAGGGGCTGCTGAATAAGTGTTGTGGTGAGGGGGAGCTGGGGAAGCTGGGGAAG
>CAKZMA010000897.1 GCA_937127375.1 uncultured Coleofasciculus sp.
TCGTTGTTTTACGGAAATTTAAAGGAGGGGTGGTGGGCGTCTCCGCAAAAATACGTAAACGGCTGGCGCTGAGGGTGGGGACTCCCGCGAACACGTTGACCCTGAGCGAAGTCGAAGGGTCAACACCGAGCGAAGCCGAGGTGCTGATTGTTATTCCGAGATAACATCTGATGGAAGGTGACAATCACGGTATATTCATCTCTATCACAAGAAACCTTAAAACTACGCTTGGGATACAGTGACTTGAGATGATTTGCCCACATTTGTCTGATCAGTTGTCCCAAATAAAATAAGTTATCGATTCCAACACATTCTGAACCAGGAAGCAAATCATCAATGTGCTGATGGTTCATTACCTGTTCAATGGCGGCAATATCATCTGCGAGTTTTGCTTGCCACTGTTTATATGTTTCTAGATGTAAAGTTTCCAATAAAAATATACCGCCCTCATGTTCAACAACGTCAGGTAAAAAGAGTTTGGTGAAGACTAAAGCCACTTCAATATTAGCGACTCCACCCAGATAATCCCAGAGTGAAAAATCATCGCCATTGGCTTTTTTCCACTGCTGGAAATCGCTCATCTTATCTGTATTTAAGGATAGGCGTTGGTGTTCCTGCATGAGCTTTACCCGTCAAGTCTACTCGCTTAATCGCCCGTCCATTGTCATCGTAGACAATATAGCTAGTTATGTTACCGTCATCTAAACGATAACGCACCTCTCTAACACTTGCTCCATCCAGAGGAAATCTCCTATTATGTAGAGACGCGCCATGGCGCGTCTGGAACAATGACGCCGAAAGTCCTAATCGATGTGTCTACTATATAAAAGCTCCAATGTCAAAGCCCAAAGCCAATCTCCTGATTGTGTGTCAAACTGGTAGAAGTGCTACTCATCATTGGAAACAATTAGGGGCAAATCAATCATGTCCGTTCGCCTCATCAATAGTCGATATGCTCTATCTTCCAATCCTCTCTCAGGAGGGATGGCTGAGGTTTATCGAGCAAGAGATTTAGAGGATGATGAGGAAAGACGGGTTGCGGTGAAGTTATTCACACAAAGGAATATTGAAGAGGAAATCATCGCTGAATCCTTTAGGCGCGAAACTCAAGCCCTCCAGGAATTGAAGCATCCCGGAATCGTGGAACTCCTCGACTCAGGTAAAGATGAACAGACGGGTAATCATTTCCTGGTTCTGGAGTGGATGGAAAAGGATTTAACCGCACTTCTGAAAGAATCGCCGCCGGATGGCTGGGATTCATTTTGGCTGGCGGTAGCTTTGCCGATACTCGAAGCTTTGGCGTTCTCTCATAATCGTAACTGTGTTCACCGAGATATCAAACCCAGTAACATTTTAGTTGGTAGTGATGGCAAGCCAAAACTGGCTGACTTCGGCATTTCTAAGCTCAAAAGCTACCTGCAACCTAGAATGACACTCAGAGAATTTGTTTCTCGTCCCTTCACGCCGCCAGAGGAGGATGATGGTTCTTATACCTATACTCGCGATGTCTTCAGCTTCGGCGTTTTGGTGTTAAAGTGCCTAACCACTGTAGAGCTTATCGATTACGATAGCATTAATCACGCGATCGCAGCCTTGAATGCGCCAGAGCCAATTATTGACATTATCGAGCGTGCTGTTTCCCGTGATCCCGCAGAACGTCCAACCAACGCCGAGGTTCTCCTAGCACAACTCCAAGCTATTCAAAGCACCCAAGCGCAAACTGGGTTGACGAAGACGCTGACTTGCTACTTAAAACTGACTCGAAATGCTCTGAATAATTTACAAAATGAACTAAATGCCTCTGAAAATGAAATCCAGGATATTATTTTAGAGGATCTGAATACGGCTTGCGGCATCACTCGCTACAGAAAACTTAATGCCCCCAGTCCTGAAGAAGAATTCCCCGAAGGTCACTACTCTATATTTGGCGTTTCCTATAGATATCATACAGCAGTAGAGCGAGACCATCTAGTCATCATCAACGCTCAATCTTTTTCTAGCGCCATACTTGAACAAAATCGGGAACGTTCTTGGGAACCACCTTATGAGTTCAAGTTTGGTAAACCTCTAGTGTTCTCAGCCGCCGAGGATGTTATTCGCGAACTTCAACTTGCTGTAGAAGAACACGCGGCTAATCTAAAACAGAGAAAAGCTGAAGAAGACAAGCAACGCTTATTTCGGATATGGGGTGACATTCTTAGAGCCAAAACAGACTGGGAAGAAAAACGCGAGACACCGATTCGGTATAAGAGCTTTACTGATCAGGGTAATCGCGTTGTCTTTGAAATAGAATCCCTTCCAGATGACGACATTACTGGACAACCTCGTCATGTCAAAACTGCCAATGGCTATAGTGTACTTCGGGGAGATGTTGAAGAAATCAACGATGATCAATTAACCCTATATATTAGAGATGGAACGCCTGAGCGATTACCAAAATCAGGAGAACTACGCTTTGATAGTCATGCGGCTGAAGTTGCCCTAAATCGCCAGAAAGCGGCTTTGGATGCTGTGCGATTTGACCGTGCTGTTCGCGCAGATTTACGCAATTTACTGGTTAATCCCCAACAAGTCTGTTCTCCAGATTTAGATAGAACTATACCGTTTATTCAATCCCTCAATTCGTCACAACAGGAAGTAGTTAAAGCAGCACTCTCGACTCAGGATTTTCTGATTGTTCAAGGTCCACCCGGTACAGGAAAAACAACATTTATTACAGAAGTTATCCTGCAAACAATTCAGCAAAACCCTGATGCGCGAATTCTACTCAGTTCCCAGACTCATGTTGCCCTCGATAACGCCCTCGAACGGATTCAAGCGGAAAATCCTAATTTAAAATTGCTGCGGATTGGCAACCATGAACGGGTATCAAAAAAGGTTCATTTGCTTCTGCTAGATGAACAGATGAATCAGTGGAGAGAAGAAGTTACTGCTAAGGGACAACAGTTCATTGCTAATTGGTCAGCACAACACGGTATTTCTGCCGATGACAGTGAAATGTCAAGTCTGTTTCAAGCGTTAAAAAATACAGCCATAAAACTTAATACGCTGAGAGAAGACATTCAAATTTGGCAGCAAGATTTAGATGAGATTTGCCCCAATGCCTACAATCCGGACAAGCAAAACTCACTAGCGATAGATAGAATACCTGTAGACAGGGTAGATGAAGCTCAAAGTATTGTCGAAGAAATTGAGCATTTGCGTCAGCAGTCTAAACTGGCTCGCGATGAGCAAAAGAAAACAGCTAAACGCTTACATGAGGTAAGTGAAATCGAATATGATGAACTATTGAACATGTCAGTTGAGGAGCTAGAAGGTTATGCAAACCTCTTGATTGATGACACCAACAGTTCTGATGCAAAGAGGCTGCAAAAATTGCTGAGTATTCAGACAGAATGGTTTGATCAGTTTGGTCGCAATGAAACATTTACTGCTCCTTTAATTAAGCGATCGCAAGTTGTGGCGGGAACCTGTATCGGGATTCCCAGAGACATTCAGGATATCGAATTTGACTTGTGTATAGTCGATGAAGCCTCCAAAGCGACGGCGACAGAAGCGTTGGTTCCTTTGGCGCGATCGCGACGCTGGATTCTGGTTGGTGATCCCAAACAACTTCCCCCATTCCAAGATGAAGCGAGTCGAGATACTGAATTTCTAAACAAGTATGATCTGAATCAAGAGGATATCAAAGAAACGTTATTTGATTATCTCTTGAGAAGGCTTCCCGAAGCAAACCGCAAGATGTTGACGATTCAACATCGCATGGTTAAACCGATTGGAGAGTTAGTCAGTCAGTGTTTTTATGAAGGTAAAATTGAAAGTGCAAGAACTGATATAGATGATAATATTGAAACGGTTATCCCCAAACCTGTGACTTGGTTGACGACGGCGAACCTTCCTAATTTTCGCGAACAGTATGCGAATCCTAGCTATAACAATGTCTGTGAAGTAAACGTTATTATTAAATTGTTAAAACAACTCAATCAGACGGCAAGTCAGGCTAAAATCAACTACAGCATTGCTGTATTAACCGGATACTCAGCCCAATTAAAATTACTCAATCGTTACCTAGCTTCAGAATTAGATAAGTTGTCAGCACTGACAATTGAGTGCAATACCGTTGATGCATTTCAAGGGCGCGAAGCTGATATTGCTGTCTACTCAGTGACTCGTTCTAATAAAAAGGGTGACATGGGTTTTCTCCGCGAGTATGAGCGGCTGAATGTGGCGTTATCTAGAGGAAAAGTTGGTTTAGTTATTGTCGGTGATCATCACTTCTGTCGCACCGCACACCATAATCCTCTTAGTCGAGTTGTGGATTATGTTGAGCGTAATCCAGAGTATTGTTCTCTCCAGGAGGCTAAGTAATGAATGTCCCGGAATCTGACTTAATTTATCCCGAACAATGTGATCAGGAACAAATTGCTCGTCGCTACGATAATCGAGCTGGCTTTGACTTGGTTAGCTATAGAGAAGTGGGTTTACCTGTTTACAAAATAACGGTTCAAGCTTTGACTCAAATCCGTAAGCCGATTCCTCCTATAGAAGAATATGTTTTAAAAGCCATTCATGCTGGGTTATCCTCAGAACAGAATATCGCTGGATTTCTGGGTTTAGATCTCTCTATCCTTAGAGAAGCCATGATTAAGCTACGGTTGAGCGAAAATATTGATCTGCTCGCTCCAGAAGACGCTGCGATGCAAGTTTGGAAGCTGACTAAAAAAGGAGAACGAACGCTCAAGGAAGCCCAAATTATTGTCCCCGAAGAGCGCAGTTTTACAATTAACTTTGACGGACTATTAAGGTATGTCCGCTGGTATGGACGATTGGAAACAAAATTGCTATATTCCAGAGATTTGCGTCAGAAAGGAATGATGGAAATTCCACCTTTCCCCGCCGAACTTCCAGAATTATCGGATATAAAACTAACAGATGTAGACCAGATTATTAGTCAAGCAGAAAAGGAGAGGAAAAAGACGCGATCGCGAGAACGAGAGCTTCTGGCTTTAAAAACTATTGAGCGCCGACAGCGATTTTTTCAACCTGCATTAGCCCTAATCTATAAAGCCAAAGATAGGGATGAAGTGCAGGTAGATTTTGCTATTGATGGTAGGCGATCCTATAAGCATGAACAAGCTTTTGCTCGTGCTAATGGTGCGAAGAAACTCCGTATCCTAGAAAATCTTAAAGATAGTGAATGCAAGAAATTAGCTGAGGATATTTTAGGACGTGAATTTGTGGCTCAAGCTCCACTCCCAGAAGTGGAGGATATAAAAGATAAGGTAGCTTCGGTTCGCGCTACTATTGAAACCACTCGCCAGACTATTGAACGAACCCAGACGGATCACGAAAAGAAAGAACTTGAGCAACAACTTCAAGCCGCTAACCAGGAAATAGAAAAACTCCAGGCTCAACTCAATACTGTTCCAATTCGTTGGCTAGAGGTGTACGAACATCGCCCTTTGCTCGAACAGGCGCTCCGAGATAGTCAAGAACGTCTTTTAATTATTTCCCCTTGGATTCGAGCCAACGCGACAAATAAGTGGTTGATTCAACAGTTAGAGAAACTTCTCAAGCGGGGAGTCAAGGTTTTTATTGGATATGGCTTAGGGGAAGATGACAATCAGAAAACCCGGGATAAGAAAGCCGAAAAAGCGATAGAAAAACTCAATCAGCAGTACGATAACTTTTGTCTCAAGCGTTTAGGCGATACCCACGCCAAAATCCTTATCTCTGATTCCAAGTTTGCTATTGTCACCAGTTTTAACTGGCTGTCATTTAAGGGAGATCCAAACCGCACATTCCGGGATGAACGGGGAACATTAGTGTCTGATTCACCGAAAATTCAGGAATTATTCGACAAAGAGATGGAGCGATTTTAACTTGGGGTTCGTTCGTAGTGCGTAGTCAGGGAACCTTAGCCCTAGATTTGGTTAGGTAACATACATCAACCCCATCGACTGGATTGACACAGCTAAAATATATAGTATTGAAGCAGATCAATCATTAATTTCCTAAATCCTGTAACCCTGTAACCCTGTAACCCTGTAACCCTGTAACCCTGTAGGGGCGAGTCGCTGGACTATCATAAAGGGGAAATTCATTAATTTTGTTGAGGAACCCGAATCTTTTGTTAATCCCGAATCAAGGCTAGCTTGGTGACTAGGATTAAGGGGAAATGTATTAATTTTGTTGAGGAACCCGACTCTTTTGTTCATCCCGAATCAAGGATAACTTGGTGGGTTACGGCGGATAGATGATTCAAGGGTTCGTTTCCGTGGGTTGAGTACCGCCTAACCCACCCTACTGACTATCATTAAGGGGAAATTCCTTAATTTTCTCGACTCGCCCTGCTATCGTCAA
>CAKZMA010000898.1 GCA_937127375.1 uncultured Coleofasciculus sp.
AAGCTGTTACTCTGCCTCTTCTGCCTCTTCTGCCTCTTCACCCTCGACGGCTTCTTCACCCTCTACGGGTTCCTCGACGGCTTCTTCACCCTCTACGGGTTCCTCTACGCCTGCATTTTGGCAAGCGCCCAAACTAACTCCCAAAGCCAATACCAGCAGCAAACTCAGTAATTTCTTAGTCATACACTCCCCTTGGTGTTAAGGACTGCGTCAAATCAGACGTTATGTTAGCTTACTATAACTTTATAGTTTTAACACGACTACTGCTTTTTTCCTTGATCCAGCGAGAATGATCCCACTCTAACTGATCGATAAGAGTAGTACTTCGCTACGCTGCGCTTACGCGCCGTTTGGCTAACGTAAGAGTGAAGGAAGATGTATCAGATAGACTGGAATGACATTCACCCGCTTGTCTGACCCAGTTGTCTGAAGATTGGTTATGATTCAGTAAATTCTGAAGAACTACGTAGTCTAACTAAATTAGCTGCATAATTGTTAATATAGGGTTTCTTTAGCGGTTTAGCCTATAAAATCAGGACAAGCCGTCAAAGTGGGTGCGGAGGATTGTTTAAGGAATGCATTGTGTTTTCTAATTTTTATCACGCTTTTCAATTGATCCAAGCTTGGATCAAGTATCCCCCAAGGCAAGCAGCACTAACCCAAAAAATCGTTGATCGCATCCGTAATTCCCTGGAATTGCAAGTTGTTGTGCAAACAGCCGTAGACGAAATTGCGGCGTTGCTTCGACTTGATTGTTGTAGTTTTTTCTGGTACTGGGAAGAACGGGAACAAGTTGAGATTGTCTGCGAACGCCGTCAGCATGAGCATCAGCCTTCGTATTTGGGAGAGTATCCCCTAGAATGTTTTGGTACTATGGCAAGGGCGATCGCCGAAGGGAAACGGATCGTTAATCGTGGCACAGCGCACTTGACACCCACAGGACTACGGTGGAGAATTCAACAGCTTTTACACAAATCCTCTGCCAATCCCCCATCACTCATTGCCAATCCCTCCCTCTGGGACTATAAAGCCAGCTTATTGATTCCCGTCACAGGTAAAGAAAACGGAATTGGGTTTATTGCTTGTCTTTGTGAGCAATCTCGGTTTTGGGCAACTCCAGAAATTCAATTTTTAGAGTCTATCGCGGAATCCTTAGAAATTGGTATCCGTCAAGCTCAACTCTATGAACAAACCCAGAACCACGCCATTCGGGAACAACTCGTTAATCATATTACCAATCAAACTCGCCAGAGTTTTGATCCCCAGACCATATTAACGGAAGCGATTAGCCATCTGTGTTCAGCGTTGGAAGTGGATCGATGTTTGGTGCATTTAGTCAAGGATTACCAAACCTCAGATCTGCCAGCCGTCAACTCAGAAACCGCCGCTACCTGTAATGGTGAGTCATTAAACCGGGATCATCTCTATGAGGTGTATCGCCAACCCTTTACCCCTTGCAAGGACACGTTCAATCCCCAGGGTCCAATTACCCAGTGGATTATTCAGCACCGACGGGCGGTAGTGATTCCTGACGTAACCCAAGATGAACGGATTGATACCAACAACGAAGAATACCAATCTGCCCAAATCAAATCCTCGTTAGTGGTTCCGGTTCAAGCCCATGGTAAACTTTATGCCATTTTGTTCCTCAATCAATGTGCTTACATTCGCTATTGGTCAAAACACGATCAAGAACTGGCACAAGCTGTCGCCGATCAGCTCGCTATTTCCCTGCAACAGGCATATTTATATACCCGCACCCAGCAACAAGCGGCACATAATGCCATGCAAGCCCAAAAACTGGCAGAAATGATTGAAGAACTGCGGCTGACCCAAGTCCAACTGATTCAAAGTGAAAAAATGTCCAGTTTAGGCAGAATGGTAGCTGGGGTGGCTCATGAAATCAATAATCCCATTAGTTTCATCTATGGTAATATTCCTTACTTAGAAAATTATGTCAATGACTTGCTGCGCTTAGTGCAAGCCTACCAAACTGAATATGCGAACCCCTCACCGACACTGGAAAACCTCTTAGAGGAAGTGGAAATTGACTTTTTAAGCAAGGACTTACCGAAAATTTTGCAATCCATGCAATCAGGCACCCGGCGAATTCAGGAAATCGTACAGTTATTGCAGAGATTTTCTCGGCACAACGAAGCCTCCTTGAAACGGATTGATATCAACGCGGCATTGGAAAATACGTTGTTAATCCTGCACAACCAATGCATCAATACGATTAAGATAGATCGGCATTACGACAACCTGCCTCATATTGAATGTTACCCTAAGCCGATCAATCAGGTATTTCTCAATCTGCTGACGAATGCCATTGAAGCACTCAATCGTTCGCCCAATTCTGATAAAATGATTACCCTGCGAACGCAGTGGAAACCGAGCATCCATTCCTCAGATGAGGATCGGGTAGAAATTAGTATCGCTGACAATGGTGTAGGCATTAATCCAGAGGTTCTCTCAAGTATCTTTGAGCCATTTTTCACCACCAAAGCCGTTGGAGAAGGTCGAGGTTTGGGTTTAACCGTGAGCTATCAAACCATTGTTAATCAACATCAGGGGCAACTAGACGTGCGATCGCAACCGGGTCAAGGGACTGAGTTTATTTTGCAAATCCCAGTGCGCCATCATCATGCCCTAAAATCGAGTCCCTCGTCCTCTCAATCCCCCACTCCTGCTTCTGACTTGTCACGGGAAGTCGCTAAACCTAGTTGACAGGGGAGATGGGGAGATGGGGAGATAGGGAGATAGGGAGATGGGGAGATAGGGAGATGGGGAGATGGGGAGATGGGGAAGAATTTTCTCAGTCAATGGTTAACAGCCAACACTCTTGCCCTCAAAACTCGGTAGGGGCGAGTTTTGTCACATCCGTTGTCAGGTAAGAAATGATAATAGTCAAACTTGCTCCTACACAAAACTAAAAACTCAAAACGCAAATATCTGCCAAACGCTTATGAATGCTGTCTCTCGTTCTGTTCCAATTCAACGTCATCCTTCTCGCCAAGTTCCGGTTTCCTCGAGAAGGCGGTCATCTCGATCAAGCCCTGTGTCCCCCTTGGCGTCTAGAACCAGTCGCCAAAAGGTAGAAAGGCTTGACACCTCACGAGAACGGACTCCTGGCTGGTTGCGATCGCTGATGATTCTGCAACGCGGTTCGGATGTGATCACGCTGATCCTGGGTATTGTGACACTAACCATTTATTCCTGGACTGTATATACCCAGCAGCAGTGGACGCAAGAATACCGAAAATTGGGAACGCTCCAGCGAAATGAGCGTGATCTGACAACGACGAATGAAATCATCAAAGATCAACTCGCTCAACAAGCGGAACGCCCTGCCACAGGTTTGGTAACACCTACTACTGCCAATACCCTTTTGCTCTCTCCGGCACCTCAGCGCCAATTCCAGGAATCTCCGAATCAGACGCCTGATCAAGAAACCCTGGCACAGACTCCTTTGGGATACTGAGGGAGCAAAGGGGCAAAGGGGCGGAGGGGCGGAGGGGCAAAGGGGCGGAGGGGCGGAGGGGCGGAGGGGCGGAGGGGCGGCGATAATATATTGCACCTAGCTAATCTCTCAACTCCAGTTGGGCAGGATGAATGATCGAATGCAGAACTCAAAACTCAAAACCAGGTTCCCTACGAGGGTCACGAAGGGTCAACACTCAAAACTGAACACTCAACAGTCAAAACTGTTTCAACGCCCTGGGTTTAGATTGCTGTTAATTTGGGTAATCATGATGGCAGGGAGTTTTGGGCTGTTATTCAATTTATATCGGCTGCAAGTCGTCATCTCACCTAGCTTGGAAGAAAAAGCAAGGCAACAGCAGATGATTTATATGCGCCCGTTTATTCCGCGTCGTCCAATAGTTGACCGTAATGGTAATGTTTTGGCGGTGGATCGGCGCGTATATACCCTTTACGTTCATCCCAAACTGTTTAAGCTATCCAAAGCCAATATAGCGACTCAGCTAGCGCCAATTCTGGACAAATCGTCTACTGACTTGGAAACGCTATTTAATAAAAGAAATACGGGGATTCAAGTTAGCGGGTCATTAACGGAAGATACAGCGAACAAAGTTACTCAATTAAGTTTGGATGGGATCGAACTGATTCCCAAATATTCTCGCCTTTATCCTCAGCAAGAATTAGCCGCTGATGTGGTTGGATACGTCAATGTTGATCATCAAGGTCAGGCAGGAATTGAGTATTCTCAGGAAAAATTATTAGAACGAGAAATTCGCACGCTGCGAATGAGTCGGGCAGGTAATGGTACATTGATGCCGGATCATATTCCAGAAGGGTTTATCCATTCGGATGATCTGCGGTTGAAACTGACCCTCGACAGTCGCTTACAACGTGCGGCACGTTCTGCACTGAAGCAAAAAATTAAGGAATTTAATGCCAAACGAGGTACTGTAATTGTTATGGATGCCTTGGATGGTTCCTTGTTGGTGTTAGTCTCAGAACCAACCTATAACCCGAATCACTATTCGACCTCTGACATTAGTTTGTTTAAAAATTGGGCATTGGCAGATTTGTATGAACCGGGTTCCACATTTAAGCCCTTGAATGTGGCGATCGCGCTGGAATCTGGGGTAGTTCGTCCTGATAGTTTATTTAATGATACGGGTTCGATTCAGATCGGTCGGTGGCCCATTGCCAACTATGACAAAAAAGCCCATGGCATGATCAATCCGGCACAAATCCTGCGACATTCCAGTAACGTGGGCATGGTGCGGATGATGCAGCAAATGCAGCCTGAGGTTTACTATGGTTGGCTAGAACGATTGGGATTAGGGCAGAAACTGGAAACAGATCTGCCCTTTGAAACCGCCGGACAGCTCAAAAATCAGCGAAATTTTACCAGTTCCCCCATCGAACCCGCAACAACAGCGTTTGGTCAAGGCTTTTCCCTAACGCCGCTTCAGCTTGCTCAACTCCATGCTACGTTAGCCAATGGGGGTAAGTTAGTTATGCCTTATATGGTACAAGGACTTTTTGATAGTCAAGGTCAGCTATATTGGCAACCACGCCTGAGTGCGCCCCGCCCTATCTTCTCACCAGAAACCAGTCAGAACGTTCTGGAAATGATGGAAACTGTGGTTAGCCAAGGAACGGGAAAAACGGCTCAAATTTCAGGGTATCGAGTGGCGGGGAAAACGGGAACGGCTCAGAAAGCTAGTCCCACGGGTGGGTATTTTACCAATGCCAAAATTACCAGCTTTGTGGGAATTCTCGGTGTGGATTCTCCTCGTTATGTGGTGATGGCGGTGGTGGATGAACCGAAGGGAAATGCTTTTGGTTCTACAGTCGCTGCACCGATTGTTAAGTCAGTCATGGAAGCTTTAATCGCGATCGAGCAGATTCCGCCAAGTCAGCCCACAGTAGCGACAGAATGACACGTCCAAGGGTGGCAGAAAAAATCTGGCTAATCACCTTTTCAGCTCCCCTTGTGACACATTTAGGTTTATTAGCGGTTGGAGAAGTGGGCATATCGCTGCTGGTGGATTATTTCGAGTCGGGATAATGCCTCTGGTGTATAGCGTTGGGCTTCAATACATATTGATTGCCAGAGGATATTGAGGGCGCCGAGGTTGGGACAATAGCGTATGAGCGTGCGACAAGCGGCAATCCACTGTTCAATTTGGC
>CAKZMA010000899.1 GCA_937127375.1 uncultured Coleofasciculus sp.
TGTCTGGCGTCGTGTCATTGAGATTGGTGTCAATGGTGTCAATGGAATTCTGATCAGTAATAGTATTATTAGGAAATGATTGACACGGGGATTGACACGGGATGGACTCTCTTGCCTCTCTTGCCGCTTCCTTTGCCGCGTCTCGTAATAGCCAAGCCGCGAACACTTCATCACGTCCATCGGGTATCGGGATAGCTTGCCCGCTGTCATCTTTGACGAGATTGCCCATGCAGTCCACCTCAAAGACAGCCGCCGCAGCACCATAAATCAGTTGCCTGTCACCCCTGCTACCCTCTCGCCTCAGTTGGGGGAACTTGTACCCAATCAAGCCCAGTAGCTTCTGTGCGATCGCCATTGGAGACTCAGATAAACCTATATTGATGCCCAGTATGGATTTTATGGCGAAGCGATTAGCCTTACAATAATCTGCGATCGCTTGTAACTCGGAATCATTTTGGGGGAATTCCCTTTTCTCTAGGAGTTTGTCAAAGCCAATTAAATACAATACGGCAATCTTGACCCCTAGCAGCTTTTGATTAAAGTCGGGTTTGAATATCGCACCGTCGCCTTCATCAAGCATTTTTTGGGCGGCTGCTTTATCCCTGGCTGACAGATGTTCCCTTCCTATGCCGTAAAAATAATGAAGCCGTAAAAGCCGATACCATCCAGAATCGTCCTTCTCTATTAGATCCGGGCTAATATTCACCCCGTAGCGGCGCGTCAATTCTGCCTTCCGGTACTTTTCCCGCTCCTGTTTGGTCTTTGAGCGTTGCTCTTTGAGTTTCAGGTAGGTTTTGTCGTCAATATCTGGGGCGGTGGATACGCGATCGCGATATTCCTGATAATTCTGCTCTTTGTTCTCTGCTACCGCTTCCTTGACTGCTTTAATCTCTTCCTTTTTTCCGGCGGCTGATACCTTAATGATATTATGCCCCTCCTCTTGCAGCTTGGCTTCTATGGAGGCTCGATAAGCTTTCATCTCCAGATTGATTCGAGCCGCGAATTTAGCCCAAGTCCTCAACGATTGAGGTTGGAAATCACTATTGATATCATCGGTAAAATCAGCCTGGGTGAGCAGATTGATGTTAGCTTTTGTTATTTTATGTTCGCTCTCTAGGATTGAATTGGGATCAGTTGCTCCGTTACCAACCCAGCCAAACCCCGTACTTTTAGCCCAAATATACCTAGGGACATTAGGACGATACCTTGCCAAGGTTTGACACACAGAATTGACAGGTTGATGCCCTGGTCCTATGCCCCATACTGAATCAAAGCCGTCGCACTCAATCGATACCCCAGTCTCTAAAGTTGGGGAAGCAATTACAACATCATAATTCGGTAAAATCTCGTTTAATTTTTCAATACAACCATAGGCGGGGTGCTTGGGATCTGCCACGCTTTCGGCATCTATTCTTTGTATCTTCAAGTCGGGGAAGCGGCTAAGGAGTAGGGATTCAAGGTTCTGAGTGCCATATTTGGATTTAATCTTCTGGGAGCCTGTACAGATGAAAGGCTTACCACCATTGGCAATATGCTCTATCAAATCACCCACTAACTGATCTGGGGTATTCCCGCCATAAGAATACACATCCCAACCTTGATAAGGCTTCCACTCATTGACGGCTATCCATTGGTTAACCTTGAAATCCACCAGGCTTTTGATAAAGTCGATTGAAACATCTGATAGATCAGCGTCACTCAGATAAATTCGCCCCCCAGTCGAGAGAACTGTCTCTACTATCTCCTTAAGGGTTCGTAAGATGGATACGCGATCACTCTGACAGGTTGAGCTATTGAGTAAATGCCAGATTGACTGCTCACATTCATCCAAAAATAGGTCGCACCCCTTAAAGTCTTCCGGGTTGATTTTAGCCTTTGAATTTGGGTGAAGTGAGTCAACACATAATCCAAAACCCCACAGACCAAAATCATCGCCTCTCTCTTCATCGATGTAACTGATACCCAGCCTTAAACACAGTTCACTGCCTAGCTGAATTCGATGCACCAATAAGAGAACTTTCTTCCCGCCCTTCCTGATGATTGGTGCTACCTGCTTACCCAGCCAGAATGTTTTTCCCGTGCCTTTAGGAGCCTTTAAGCCTATTAATTGGGCATCGGCAGGAGGGCAAAAATCACCTAAGTATCGGCTTTCCAGGGTGAGGTCTGGTGCGTAGGTTAGCTGGCTTAGTTGGGAAGCTTGCCAGATGGTGAGGTCGAAGGCATTTTCGATCGCCTGATCAAGCGCTTCACTGCCACAGCCAACGATGAAATCATCGATCCCCTTGTATTGAGCATCCCATGAGGCAACCTTGACATGACATCCTGCTTTCTTAAGTAATGCGCCTGTAGCTGCGATCGCCTTATTGACCTTGCGTCGGGTTGACTGTTTGACATCCTGATCGAATGCCATTATAAATGAGCGATCGCGTTGGGCAAACTCTGCTAGTGCTGGGAGCAAGTGAGTTTTCCCGATCTTTTCGTTGTACTTGTTTTTTGGGGTTCTCACGCCCGACCAGACACCGGGGACTGCTACAGCAACATACCCTTGAGATAACAGCGCCCCGGCTTTCTTAGCTCCCTCGGTAAGGACGATCGAGATTTGTGGGTGGTCTTTTACCCACTGCCAAAAGTCTAAGTAGTCACCGATGGAGATGTTATAACGATTGGCTATCCTCTGCCAGAGGTGCCGTGGCATTCTGAGGCGGAAGATTTCCGTGGACGTCTGGGGAGGATGTTCGTATTTAATCGGCTTCGATTTGTTTGGGTCGAAACGTGGGCGATCGGGTTTAAAGCCTCCCCAGATAGTATTTTCACCGCCGTAACACCACCAGCCGCCGTGAGTCCAGTTTTTCCCAAAGCTTCGGTGAATCCGTCGCCACTTCGCATCGATATGCTTTCGCTTAGTGTCCCAATCGTACAACAGACGATGATAGGGTTCGTCAATGCTGATGCTTTCCAGGTTGAGGGCGGTCAGCTCTGGATCAATAGCACTGCCTGTTGTCCACTCGTCCCAATGCGCTTTTTGAATGTGTGGAGGGTGATTTTTCCCCATGATG
>CAKZMA010000900.1 GCA_937127375.1 uncultured Coleofasciculus sp.
TCTAAACGACCAGAGGGCGGGTTTTGTTGATAAGTTATCGGTATACCCGTCAATTAAACGGCTAAACCCGCCCCTACACCCCTCCTACTGGCGTGGCACAGCTAAAATTGTGGGATAGATTGATGGTTAAATCGGGCGCACGGGGCGTGCGCCCCTACAATTCTAATCAACCAAATAAGGTGTGCCACGCCACTACCCTCAATTACACTGAGAAACGTTAGTAAAGTCTTCCAGGGTGGGAGCAAAATTAACGGTTCCTGTATTATTCTGAGTGAGAGTATCTAGATTCACGACCTCGAATGTGCCATTATTACGCTGAAGCTGAAACGCTGTCGTGCTGGTAGTCTCAGTTAGGGCGAGGCAGAATGTGCGATCGCTATTGAGTACAGCATTAAATCCTGGAATAGCATTTTTATCCAAAATTGTCAACTCTACATCGGCAAGAGTTTCAGCATTGCCATTCGTTTGCAAAAAGATACCCTGACTAGCATTATCCGTAACCATGGTATTGTTAATCCGATAATCTTGTACCGAGACAGCATTTCCCTGGACAAAAATGCCTTGACCTCCATCCGTTCCACTGGTGGGAGTTGTACCGCTAATTGTACTGGTTTCAACCTCAAACTCCTGGCGGCTATTATTATTCGCCGATACAAAAATTCCCTGACCTGTGCTATTACTAATCTGCACATTACTAATCTGAAACCGTTGCTGAGATTGGAGTTCGGGATTCTTCTCATCCCCATTCGCCCCAACAAAAATACCTTGACCCTGACTATCACTGATTTGGAGATTATCAATCGTGAAGTCTTGTTGGGCAATGCTATTGGCTTGGACAAAAACCCCTTGACCGCCACTGTTTAAAGTATTCAAAGTTGTGCCATTAATCGTACTATCTTTAATCTCAAAATTTTGAGTGCTATTGTTATTAGCGCTCATGAAAATTCCCTGACCTATACTCTGGCTAATCTGGGCGTCTGTGATGGCAAACTCTTGCTGTGATTGTACACTGAGGTCATTTTCATCTCCATTCGTTGCCACAAAAATACCCTGTCCAGCATTGTTGGTTATCGTGGTACTATCAATCTGAAACTCTTGGACTGCCATACGATTACCTTGCACAAAAATCCCTTGTCCACCTTCGCCTTGAGCGTCGAGTTCAATATTACGAATCGTGCTGCTGTCGATATTAAAGACTTGTTCGCTGTTATTGTTGGCGGCAATAAAAATTCCCTGACCTACAGTATCACTCACGTCCGTGCTATTCACTTGGAACTCCTGTCTCGATTGGGCAGTTAAGTCCTTTTCATCACCATTGGTAGCAATTAAAATGCCTTGTCCAGCGCTATTTGTGACTGTGGTATCGTTGAGGGTGAAATCTTGAACAGCGACGCGATTCCCCTGAATAAAGACACCTTGACCGCCATCCCCATTACTGCCGAGGCGAGTCTGGTTAATGCTACTGGCATCAATATCAAAGGTTTGCTCACTGTTATTATTAGCGGCGATAAAAATTCCTTGTCCTGTACTCTCGCTAACGGTGGCGTTACTGAGGTTAAAATCTTGGATAGATTGCTGCGTCAGGTCATTTTCGTTACCATTGGCGGCGATAAAGATGCCTTGACCTGCACTTTCAGTAACCGTTAAGGTCTCCAGAGTCAAAGTTTGCTGGGCGCTGGCATTGGCTTGCAGGAAAAGACCTTGACCACCATCCCCATTTTCATCCAAGACGGTGTTACTAATACTTGTATTTAAAACGTCAAAGACTTGACGACTATTATTATTCCCAGCCAGATAAAATCCTTGACCGACACTATTAGTAATTTGATTATTGGTTGCGGTTAATTGCTGTTGCACCTCACCAGAGGCTTGAATAAAAACACCTTGACCACCACTGTCACTGATTTGATTACTATCTAGGGTGAGTTCTTGTTGAGTGGTTCCCGATGCTTGAATAAAAACGCCCTGCTGACCACTATTTGTGATAACATTACGAGCGATCGCACTGGTTCCAGTTACATCGATGAGACTAATCCCTTGTCCTGTGGCGTTGGTGATGCGGTTATCTTGAATCGTCACATTCTCAATAGCCGCGCCTTGGATACCATTTCCCGTGGCATTCGCGATCGCAAAGCCGGTCAGGGTCGTATTATTGGCTAGGGTTACTGTTCCTGTAATCGTGGGAAACTCACCGCTTCCCGATAAGGGTAACTGAAGCGTACCTAGTTGCTGAGTATCAATGTATTGGGGTAATGCTGCTGAGAGTACCGTTACTCCATCAGCAAACTGAAACCCTTCTGTCTCAGATGTCGTACCCACTTGCACATAAACAATATCATCAGCTTGTGCCACACTCAATGCATCTTGCACTGTCCCAAACGGTGTTTCAAACGTACCATTTCCGGTACTCCTCCCCAACGTGACCTGTTGAAACTGCCAAGGTTGACCCGTTTGGGGATTTATCGCCGCAACTTGCTCATTTTCGGTTTGTTCATCAACAACAATGGTGGCGATACGTCCCACCGATTCCCCCATACGCGCAAAAGCGCTACCTGATTCAACCCCACGGGGACGAGTTCCAGGAAAGGTTGCGCCTAAACTGAGGAGAATCCGAGTATCAAAAATTTGGTCAGTTTGCACCGATAAACCCAGATTCAGATAATCAGTGGGACGCGCCTCCAATCGCCCTCGAATCCCAATCGCACCATCAGTTCCCTCCCCACCATAGTAATAAAACCCTGCATATCCCCGTAAATCTCCCGCCCCTAATCGCAATAACCTTCCCCCCGCTTCAATATCAAATCCAGCCATTGCTGCTTCAAAGCGCTGGCGATGATTGAGAAGTAAATTATTCTCCTGAAATCCGCCCAGGGAGAACGACTCATCCACCTCTGGGCGGCGTTCACCAACTGGCAAATACGCATTCACCCGCAAATCCCAATCGTCTCCTAGTCGTTCAAACCCTGCACCAATTTGGTGAAACAAGCTGTTTCCGGTATCGCGGGTATCGTAGGAAAGATAGCCTCCGAGAATCCGGTTTTGCGTGGAATTGTAAAATCGTTGTCCCAGAAGAATCGTTCCGCCCATCGTGGAGTCGGTGAACAGGTGTAATTGCCCTTCCAGAAATGTCACGGTACTTCCGGGATTCTGAGTAATCGGAACAAAGCCTTCCAGACTAAAAAATGGGTCTTGATAGCCGGCTCCTTCGCTGGTAAACTGACCGCCTATACGGGGTAAGACTCTCAAATCTGTGGCAGTTCCTTCAGTCAGTGAACGGGGCGTATCGGTTTCCGACTCAAGGGTTTGGGCAATGACAGGCGAAGTTAACCCTCCAGAAACAAGTAATCCAACACAGAGGGCTTGAGCTGAGATTTTCATTAATCAGAGGGTGAGTACAATCGTCACCCCCTCTTACAGTTATCGCTTTCGGGAATCCGGCAAAGGGGATTATGGGTTGAAGTTTTGTTAAGTTATGTCGCCAAAAAAAAATCCCCTTTCGGGGACTTTTCCAAGGGTGGGAAAAAGATTTCATCTATATTTTTATTATCTACCCAAGTGGCAGGAGTTGTGTGTAGCTACGATAAAGTTTATATGAAAAATCGATGAAGTTTCTGTAAAGTTGGGTCTGGTCGTTGGTCATGGCTTCTTTGTCCGTTGTTATTGATCCCGATACTTTATCCCTTTTTATTTATCAAAATGGTACCACCCAATAATGGAAAATCCCGTTCTCGATCCACTGAGAACGGGATAAGGAGTGAGATACACTAATTGCAACTTGGGAGTAAGCGATGTATATCGTCTTACCTAGTAGCTTAACCGTTCTACAGAGGCTTTTGGGATAAGCGTTGATGAAGAATGGCTCGATTTATGTGAAAATTCCGTGAATATGACCAGTAAGTGGGTGGACACAATTAAAGTTAACAGTTGAGATTAGGGAACAGGGAACGGGGAACACGGAACAGTAAGGGTTTGAGGGTGATTTACTTGCACTTGCTAAGTTATCTTCCTTGAACCAGCGGTTGATCAGACTGAAAAGCTATCCTTTGGCAAACGGGGATGTTTTCTACATCCGTTCGAGTACCGAAATACCGAGTAACGACAATCCCAGTTTCAATGTTTGAGCTGTTAAGTCACACAATATTAATCGTGATAGTCTCACGGATTCCTCCGCTTTAAGCACAGGACATTGGTCATAAAATTGACTGAATTTCTCGCTCAGTTCATACAAATACTGACAAAGACGATTAGGCAATAACTCTTGCTCAACTTCTTTAATTACCTCGTTTACTTGTAGTAGATGTTTAGCTAGTGTTGCTTCTTGGTCTTCTTTTAATGAGACTTGAGTAGATGTTCTTAACTGCTCAAAATCAATGCCACCTTTGCGACCAATACTTTGAATCCGGGCATAAGCATACAGCAGATACGGTGCTGTATTTCCTTTGAGCGATAGCATCTTATCGAAGCTAAACACATAGTTGCTGGTGCGATTTTGACTGAGGTCAGCATATTTGACCGCCGCCATACCAACCACTTGAGCCACATGTTCAATGAACTCCTCGGTTTCCTGGCGTTCCTCCTCTTGGATGCGAGTTTCCAGATCAGCACGCGCCCGCGCGATCGCTTCATCTAATAAATCCCGCAATCGTACTGTCTCTCCCGACCGAGTTTTTAGCTTTTTCCCGTCTTCCCCTAGTACCAATCCAAAGGGAACATGCACGATTTCAACAGTCTCCGGTAACCAACCTGCTCGTTGTGCAACCTGAAATACTTGGGCAAAATGATTCGCTTGTCCAGCATCAGTAACATAAATAATCCGATTTGCCCCATCTTGCTCAATCCGGTAGCGTAGTGCCGCTAAGTCAGTTGTAGCATAGTTATAACCCCCATCCGACTTTTGCACAATTAAGGGTAAAGGTTCACCTTTTTTATTCGTAAATCCTTCTAAAAAAACGCATTTAGCGCCTTGGTTTTCCACTAATAAGCCTGATTGTTCTAAATCTTTGACGACATCGGGAAGTAAGGGGTTATAGAATGATTCACCCCGTTCGGTGATATGCACATCCAGTAAATCATAAATGACCTGAAATTCCCGCCGGGATTGCTCACACAGCAACTGCCAAGCTCGTTTGGTATCTTCAGCCCCAGCTTGCAGTTTCACAACTTCCTGTCGTGCGGCTTCTTGGAAGGCTTCATCGGTATCGAACCGTTTTTTAGCTTGTCGATAAAAGCTAACTAAATCTCCTAAATCAACCGCCTCAGCCGTGGTTAATGCCTCTGGGCAAACTTCCCGAAGATAGGTAATTAACATGCCAAATTGAGTTCCCCAATCTCCGACATGATTGAAGCGCAGGACATGATGATCTCGAAATTCCAAAACACGGGCAATGCAGTCACCAATAATAGTGGAGCGCAGATGACCGACATGCATTTCTTTAGCAATGTTTGGACTGGAAAAATCCACAACAACGCGCTGGGGCTGTTTGGCGGGTTCTACACCTAAGCGAGGGTGGGTGAGATTCCTATTCAGCTTGGCTTCTAAATAGGCGGATTTGAGGGTGAAATTAATAAAACCGGGTCCTGCGACTGTGGGAGGATGGCAGATATCAGCAACATCGAGATGGTTAATCAGCATCTGTGCGATCGCTCGTGGAGGTTGACCTAGCGGTTTTGCCAGAGAGAGTGCCGCATTCGATTGATAATCACCAAATTTTGGGTTACTGGCAGGAACTAACATTGGATCTGTACCCGCCATCGTTTCACCAAAGGCAGCAATCAATGCTTGCTCACATTTGGCTTTTAGTTGTTCCAAGGTTGAAGTCATTGCGCTAGGTAAAGAGTTGAAACGATAAGAGGTTGCCAAGAATTAGGGAGAAATGGCTTACTCAAAACATTAGGAAATGAACTTTAAGTAGGTTGGTGGAAATAAAATTAACTAGATTAAGTTATATAAACAAGCCTCAAACCCTTACTGTTCCCTGTGAGACACCGAGCGTGTTACCGAGCGGAGTCGAGGTAAGTCGAGGTGTTCCCTGTTCCCCAATCTCAACCGTTAACTTTAATTGTGTCCACCCACTTAAATGTGATTCTCGTGCAGTAAGTTCATACTTAAATCCAGCCAAGTGGAACGAGTTATGGGGGCACTCGTGGAAATATAGTCTACACCGGTTTGGGCTACAGCACGAATGGTGTCCAGGGTGATATTCCCAGAGGCTTCAATTTTCAGTCGGTCATTTTTGCCGCGAATCTTATGTACCGCCTGTCGCATCCTCTCTAAGGGCATATTGTCCAGCATGATAATGTCAGCCCCCTGATCTAAGGCTTCTGTCACTTGCTCTAGGGTTTCGGTTTCGACTTCAATCCTTAGGGGGTAGGGCATTTGTTCCCGGATACGAGCGATCGCGTCTTTGATGCTACCTGCTGCCACTATATGATTGTCTTTAATCATCACGGCATCATCTAAGCCAAAACGATGATTAATGGCACCGCCGACTTGGGTGGCATATTTTTCTAGCAGTCTTAGCCCAGGGGTCGTTTTACGGGTATCGACGAGTTGAGTGGGAAAATCGATGAGTTGATCGACATATTCGCGGGTAAGGGTAGAAATCCCGCTTAAGTGCATCGCCAGGTTGAGAGCCACTCGTTCTCCCATCAATAGAGTATCTAGAGCGCCATGTAAAC
Organism: uncultured Coleofasciculus sp.; assembly: GCA_937127375.1. Taxonomy (GTDB): domain Bacteria; phylum Cyanobacteriota; class Cyanobacteriia; order Cyanobacteriales; family Coleofasciculaceae; genus Coleofasciculus. The sequence continues at coordinate 6,679 of CAKZMA010000900.1, forward strand.
GAGCAACTACCTGTCCAGGATGACAGTATTCCCCCTCAGCCACAGCCGCCACAAAACTGGTTTGATCGCTTAAGAGTTGGAAGAGCCGTTTCGCGATCGGCAATCCAGCAATCACTCCCTCTGCTTTAGCCGTCCATTCGGCTTGGACAATTTTGTTCGGGGCTTCCCACAAGCCTTGAGTAGTGCGATCGCCTCGACCGATATCTTCTAACAACCAGTTCTGGAGGATCGGATCTAGCAGGATCAATGGCGGTAAAGCTCTCATCTGACAAACAGGGGTAATTTTCTCAAGCTGGTCGGGTTAGCTCTAGATTTAACATAGCTCAGATCGCCCTCTGGGAAAGGGTTTTTGACTTCTCCAAAAAAAAATCCCTCAAAAGGTTGACAACTCCAGAAATAGCCACTACATTGGTAA
>CAKZMA010000901.1 GCA_937127375.1 uncultured Coleofasciculus sp.
GGGTAAAGGTACGATTTTTACGATTCGCTTGCCGGTTAAGCAGTGATGTTTAGAAAGGGAAACAAGCAACTGGTATCAAGTTGCGTTCTAACGTGTCATTCTGAGCGAAGCGAAGAATCTGGAGAGATGCTTCGCTCAGGACTCCGCGAACCATGACAGATTACCTCTTTGACTGCAACTTGGTATGATCTACCGGGTGCATCCCCTTTTGGCAAAAATACCATTTTCTTGGGGAGTGGGAATCCTGAGAGTCCAGAGAGTCCACCATAAGAGACAAGGGAGACGCCTACCCCACAAGAGTAGATTGGCTAGTAGACTGTCAAAGCTAGTTTGACAGGTTACTTTTATCTCCCCGTCTGGAGCGTCTCCACGTCAGTCTCAACCCGTCAATTTTAGGTTGACAGACCACTAGTGTATGGATGCTACCCGACTCAACTAACCCAAAAGCCAAGCTTTTACAGTCCAAAACCTAAAATCTAACATGGGATACTCCCGATCTACCTTTACTCAGGCAATGGAGTTAAACTTGAGCAAGAGGAGGCAGACTGGTGATGAGCAATAGTGCAGAGAAAAACAATAAGTGGGCATTGTTAATTGGCATAGATAGGTATAGATATGAACGACCACTCCAGGGGTGCGTGAACGATACCAAGCTAATGACCAAGATCTTGCAAGAAAACTTTGGTTTTCCAGAAAAACACATCACCCAATTGCTGGACAAACAGGCTACTCGCAACGGCATCCTGACGGCTTTACAGGAGTTAGTTGACCAAGTCTGCCACAACGATATTGTGGTCATCCACTACAGCGGGCATGGCTCCCGGATGACTGACCGCGAGGGAGATAAACCCGATGGAATGGACGAAACCATCATCCCTTACGATAGTGGACGCTATCCCTACGATAACCAGGATATTAGCGACGACGAACTCTACCTCTGGCTGTTGCGCCTGAGCGAGAAAACCCCGTACATAACCCTCATCTTCGATTCCTGTCACTCAGGTGGCATCGTCCGCGACAGTTTTGGCACTAGCGATCGCTGGGTGGAACCAGACACCCGTCCAATTGAAGAACTTCCGCCATCCCCAGTTGCCGTCGATCTGGTGGGCAGAGGAGCAGATCGGGACATTGGTCCTAGCGGCTGGCTGCCCATGAGTGAGCGGTATGTGCTTATCGCTGGCTGTAGCGCTCAGGAGAAAGCTTCCGAACACCTGGTAGCACAGGATGGCAGTAACATCTACCACGGAGCTTTGACGTACTTCCTGTGCCAAGAATTACGCTCCGCTAAGTCAGGCACCACCTACCGCGATGTCTTTGAACGTGCCAGCACCCAGGTGACGGCAGAGTACTCATTGCAGCACCCGCAGATGGAAGGAGCGCGGGATAGAGAGTTGTTCAACGTGCATGACCTCAAACCTATGCGCTTCGTACCCATCCAGCAACTTACAGACGACAAAGTCACTTTGGGTGCTGGCGCGGCTCACGGCATCACCGTGGGTTCGCAATGGGTCATTTATCCCTCAGGAACCCAGCAGGTAACCGAGGAAACTCCCAGACTGGGGATGGTAAAGATTACCGTTGTCCGTGCTGTGACATCTGATGCGGAGATTCTCGAAGAGAATCAGGCTGGTGCCATTACTATAGGGACTCGCGCAGTAGAAAAAGCCCACTTCTACGGTGAGATGCGCCTGAAGGTGGATATCCACGTGCCAACTGACTACAAAGGGGCAATGAATGAGTTGGTACAGCTGATTTCCGAGTCAGCGCTGCTACGCCAGACTGAAGAGGGTGAAGCTGCTGAGGCACGGATTTATATCATCGCACCCCGAACAGAAGTCAGTGATAGCGTCCCCGTGCCTCAGTTGGGAACCATCACCAAACCCACTTGGGCTGTAGTGGGAGCAGATGGTCAGCTAATTATGCCTACTCATGCTGTAGATGAAGCAGGCGCGGCAAATGTGCTAAGGGAAAACTTAGAAGCAATCGTCCGTTATCGGCAGGCGCTAGCTCTAAGAAACCCCGATCCATCAAGCTTGCTCAATGGTCAAGTAGAGTTCGTCCTCCAGCTCAAGCGAAAGGCAAATGATGGCATCTGGGTGGAAACTCAGCCAGATTATGAGAGAGGGTTGCCTGTTTTTGAGGAAGGCGATCGCATTGTGTTCGAGATTGTCAATCACTATAACGACCCCGTCTATGTAAGCGTTCTCGACTTCGGACTGACTTATGCGATACGTCCGCTCTATCCTGTCGTGGGAGCCCACCAGCAATTTCAACCCAGTAGATATATCAACATTGGCGTACACAAGGGTCAGGAGATAGAGCTATACCTGCCAAATAATTTCCCCTACGTGTTGCCTGCTAATGATAATCCCCTAGTTGAAGGAATTGAAACCTTCAAACTCTTGGCTACAACCGATCCAGCAGACTTTAGTCCGCTGCTACAAGAAGGTTTGCGGAACAGCGACAAGCTTTTGGAGCAGCTACTGGATATGGCGTTGAATGGGAATGGTGATCGGGAGGCGAAACTTATCCAATCGGATGAGGATTGGACGACGGTAGAACGCTCTTTTTTCTTGCGACGGCGTAGAGAGTCTTAGATCCAAGCGAGGGGCTTCCCCCACCACTTCTGTCATGAAGCTGTACTGTTTGGGCATTAGTAGGAGCCAGAATAGAAACAAAGTTATCAACCAATTTCTGCCAAAGTAAGCTAACTATGAATGAACAATATCACCAAAACTATATCAATTTTGTACAATTTATTCTGAACAGTTCTAGTGGTCAAGAGGTAGAAACGTTGCCAGCAAACCCAAAGGTAAGTCTATTCCTAAATCGCAAACTTTTGCAACGTGCAGACCTACTACTCCTGCAAGGTTATGATCAATTCCACGCCAGTCAGTTTGAAGCAGCATTACAGTCTTGGAAAAAGTCGCTAAATATCTATCGGGAACTTGATAGACGACAAGCCGAAGGGGCTGTTTTGGCAAATTTAGGTCTGGCTTGTGAAGGCATAGGAGACTATAAAAAAGCCATTGATTATTTGGACGAGGCTTTAGCTCTCACCCAAGAAATTAAAGACCGTAAAGGTGAAGGTGATACCCTGGTTAATCTAGGAAATATTTACTGCAATCTAGGACAATATGAACCAGCGATTAGTTATTATAAGCAGAGTTTGGTAATTGCACAAGAACTTCAAGACCGCCTAGGCGAGGCTGCGGCTCTAGTAAATCTGGGAAATGCTTATCAGATTCTAGGCGACTATGATGAAGCTGTTGAACTTTTCGAGAAGAGTTTGAAGATTGCAAAAAAAATTAAAGCTCTTCGGGAGCAGGCAAATGCCTTGGGAAATCTGGGACGTTTTTATCAAATTATAGGAAACTCTAACAAAGCGATTGAATATCACCAGCAAAGTCTGAAAATTAAGCGAAACCTTCAAGACCGCCGAGGAGAGGTTCATACTATAGGGAGACTGGGACTTGTTTATGGTGAAGCCGGAAACTATGACAAAGCAATTCAACATCATCAGCAGGGTTTAGTAATTAGCCGAGAAATTAAATATCGCTTGGGAGAGATAGATTCTTTAAGAAATTTAGGTGATGCTTTTTTAAAAGCTAGAAATTTGGCGGCAGCAGAAAAAAAATTGTACGACGCAATTAATATTGGCGAATCTTTACGGTCAGAATTAGATGGTGGCGATGACCCTAAAATCTCATTTTTGGAAACTCAAGATTTAACCTACCGAATTCTACAGAGAGTTTTGATTGCTCAGAACAAAGTCGAAGAGGCACTGGAAATTGCCGAACGAGGACGTTCTCGTGTATTTATAGAGTTTTTGGTGGACAAGTTTCGAGAACGTACTGAGTCTCAATTTACTCTAACACTCCCGAAAATTGAGCAGATCAAGCAAATCGCCATAGAGCATAATGCCACTCTTGTAGAATACTCGATTATTTATGATGAGTTCAGGGTTGAAGGAAAACTACAAGCTAAAGAATCAGAACTATTTATTTGGGTAATACAGTCACTAGGTACAGTTACATTTCAGATAGTTGACCTTAAGCATTTCTGGCAGCAGCATAAGCAGAGGCTTGCAGATTTTGTTGGTATTACCCGTGAATCCATTGGTGTTAGAGGGCGGGATGCTTTTCCAGTTAACACCGTTGACTCAACAAACACAGAAAACCAAAATTTACAGCAACTCCATGAAATACTCATCCAGCCTATTGCTGATTATCTGCCAAAAGATGCAAATGAACGGGTAATTTTTATCCCTCACGAATCATTATTTCTGGTTCCCTTCCCAGCTCTACAAGATGCTGAAGGTAAATACTTAATTGAAAAGCACACTATTCTCACTGCTCCTTCCATCCAAATTCTCGACTTAACCCATCAGCTACGGCATCGAGTACGAGAAAGAGGTGATGTACTAGTAGTAGGTAATCCTATAATGCCCAAGGTTTTCCTTGAAATTGGAAAACCTCCTGAACAGTTAAAATCGCTTCCTGGGGCAGAACGTGAAGCCATTGAGATTGCCAAGCTTTTTAACACTAAAGCCGTCACTGGTGCTGCGGCTACTAAAGAAGTCATCATACAGCAACTGACTAATGCACGGATTATCCACCTAGCTACTCATGGGTTACTGGATGACTTTACAAGGGTGAAAATTCCAGGGGCAATCGCTCTAACTCCATCAGAAAAAGATAATGGACTGCTTACAGCAGAGGAAATTTTCCAGATGGAACTTAACGCTGAACTCATAGTCTTAAGTGCTTGTGATACAGGTCGAGGACGCTTAACCGGAGATGGTGTTATGGGGCTATCTCGCTCCCTGATTGCTGCTGGAGTTCCTAGTGTAATCGTATCTCTGTGGTCTATCCCCGATGCTCAAACAGCGAATTTGATGAGGGAGTTTTATCAAAATATGGAACGAGGTTTTGATAAAGCTCAAGCACTGCGTCAGGCAATGTTAACTCTGCTAAAAAAGTACCCAGATAACCCACGAGATTGGGCTGCATTGACGCTCATTGGTGAAGCGCATAATAGCTTAGAAAGCTTGTATAAAAACACCTAAATTCTGTAAAGGAGTCTAAATAAAGATGAATGAAAAACTTAAAGCTGAAGCCAAGCAACTGCTACAGCAAGGAATTGAACAACAGGAAAATAAGCAGTATGAAACTGCTTTACAATTTTGTCTGCAAGCACTCAAAATTTATCGGGAAATCAAAGACAGTCAGGGAGAGGGACAAACTCTGAAAAATTTGGGCAACACCTATTATGTTCTAGGAAACTATAGCAAAACTATTGAATATCAGCAACAAACTTTAAAAGTAGCACGAGAAATTCACGATGGTGATTTAGAAAGTAGGGTTTTATTAACTATAGGTAGTGTTTATCACGATTGGGGACAGCGGGCAAAAGGAATTGATTACCACCAGCAATGTTTGGTAATTGCACGGGAATTAAACAACTCAGAGGTTGAAGGAAAAGCGCTCTCGAATTTAGGAGTTGCTTACTACCAGTTAGGAGATTATCCCAAGGCTGTTGAGAATTTACCAAAAAGTTTGACTATAGCTCGGTCAATTGGTAACCGTCAAATGGAGTGTATGAGTTTGGTGTATTTGGGGCAAACCTACGCTTCCCTGAAAGAATATGCCAAAGCGACTGAATACTATGAGCAGGCTTTGCCAATTGGCAGAGAACTTAACAATCGTCGCGGTGAAGGAGCTGTCGCAGGTGGTTTAGCACTTGCTTATGAACAATTGGGTAACTATGAAGAAGCTACTGAATATTACCAGTTGATGCTGGCTGTGGCACAGGAATTTAAAGACACTGAAACAGAAACTGCTGCACGTCGGAGTTTAGAACGGCTGAAACTAGGTTTAACACCAAAGAAATTGGAGGAAACACAGCAACAATTGGAGCAAGCAAGAAAAGAACTGCAACAAGTAAGGGAAAACAATAATCCAGCAGCAGTAACACTAGCTTTAATTAATTTGGGCAGAATTTATAACGAGCAGCGAAATCACAAGGAAGCACAGGAAACACTGGAGTTTGCTTTACAATTAACGCAAGACCTCAAAAATCCTGTATTGCAAAGTCAGGCTTTACTGGAATTAGGAGCAGTTTATATCTCCCAGCAAAATACCGCAAAAGCAATTGAGCTATACCAAGAGAGCTTGGCAATTTCCAAAAAATTAAAAACCAGTCAATTCCAACCAATAGCTTTGGATATAGAAAAAGTAGCCCTCCTACAACTGAGCTACGCTTACCAACTCGAAGGAAACTTACAGAGAGCTATTGATTATCGTCAGCAAGATTTAGAAATTGCTCAATCTATTGATGACAAACTTAGGCAGGCAGAGGCCCTTCGTGAATTAGGTAGTCTTTACCAAGAGCGAGATAACTATATTCAAGCAATTAATTATTTTCAACAGAGTTTGGAAATATCAGACACAATTAATAATCCCAGAGTGAAAGCTCAGTCTCTTCGCAACTTGGGAGATAACTACCTTGGCATAGGAGATTTTCCACAAGCGATTCACTATGCTCAACAGGCTTTGGAAATCACTGAAAAATTTAAGGCTCCTCAAGAAGGGCAACAGACTTTATCTCCCTTAGAAAGAGACTTATTGCAAAAATTGCAGGGTGAAGTTTTATCTCTATTGGGGAGCGCTTATCTATTTGGTTGTATAGACTCCAATCAAAACTTTTATCGTATAAACTCGAGTAAAGACTCTCAGCAGGCAGAAAAATATTTCCAAAAAAATCTTGAGCTAGCAAAGACTCACCCAAACAGTTCCCAATATGCCATAGCACTCAGTAATTTAGGAGTTGTTTACAGTGTCTTGCAAAAATATGATTCAGCCATTAATTATTTTCAGCAATCCTTGACAGTACAACATTCAATTAAAGAACCACATTTTGAGCGAATAAACCGCCAAATAGAAGGAATAAATCTAAGATTTTTAGGCTGGGCTTATGCTGCTAAAGGAAATACTGGACAAGCCATTAAATACTCAGAGGAAAGTTTAGCAATAGCTCAGGCAGATGAAAATTTACTCGGTAAAGCAGGAGCTTTAGGAAACCTTGGTCGGACACTA
>CAKZMA010000902.1 GCA_937127375.1 uncultured Coleofasciculus sp.
GGGCGGGTTTAGTTATATCAGGGTGAAAACGAAACGTTAGTGGTAAAACCCGCCCCTACACAATTTCCCCATCACCCCCATCACCCCCCATCACCCCCATCTTCCCTATCTCCCTCTGCTTCCTCATCCCTGATTTTGATTTGCCCAATCTTTTGCCCAACTGAGGGTTTGACGAACTTGTTCTGGAGTCGAAGCTTCACAGTAAAGGCGTAAGACGGGTTCAGTACCACTGAATCGAATCAGTAACCAGCTACCATCAGCTAAGCGGAATTTATACCCATCAATGGTTAGACAATCAACAACGGCTTGACCATTAATCTCAGTGGGGGGTTGGGTTTGCAGTTGGTTGAGTAGGCGCGATCGCTCTTCCATTCCGGCTAAATGTAAATCAATGCGGTCATATACTGAGGTATAACCTGTTTGTTCTTGTAAGTGTTGGTAAAGTTGGCTTAAATCCATCCCTGATTCCGCGATCGCTTCCAACAGATATAGGGCAGAAAGTAAGGCATCGCGTTCTGGGATATGTGTCCCATACCCAATACCGCCGGATTCTTCACCACCCAGCAAGACTTGAGTAGATACCATGCGATCGGCAATATATTTGTACCCAATCGGGGTTTCGTGGAGGGGCAATTGATAAAGCTGGGCAATTTGGGGAATTAAATCCGAACCACTAATCGTTTTTACCACTTCCCCTGTCTCTTGCCGTCGGGATGCTAAATGTTCAATCAGAATCGGGATTAGAATTTGAGAACTGAGGAAATTACCTTGTCCATCGACTGCCGCGATGCGATCGCTATCTCCGTCAAAGACCAATCCTACCCGTAAAGCACCCTCAGTTTGCCGTCGGTGGGTACGGATGTGACGAAAGAGTTGAGACAAATAACGGGGCAAAGGTTCCGGCGCACCGCCACCAAATAAGGGATCACGGGAGCTATTGAGTTCCTGAATCGGTACATTTAAAATTTTGCTCAAGCCCCCTGCGGCTGCGCCATGCATGACATCGGCAAAGACAGTCAATTTACCTTGGCTAATCAAGTTCTGAATGCTAGCCAAATTTACTTTTGATCCCAGTGCCTCACAATAACTTGACCAAGGATCAAAGAATTGGATTTTACCTGGCGTTGACGCTAAAGCTGAGGGTTGAGCGAGTTGAGCTTCAATTTTTTGGGTAATTTCTGGCGGAACTGATCCCCCAAATGCCCCCTTCACTTTTAATCCCAGATAACTGGCTGGGTTATGGCTAGCCGTTAGAACCAAAGCCCCTAGAGCATTCTGGTTATTTGCTGCCCAGCTAAATGCCGGGGTGGGCGCGTAGCTTTCAGAAAGCAACACATCAAATCCCAGGGATTGGACAACCTCCGCCGTCTTTTTGGCAAAGGTTTCCGCCATAAAGCGCCGATCATAACCAACAACCACAGTACGGCTACCGCTGGTTTTGCCATAAATATCAGCCAGGATTTGAGTGGCGGCTGTCGCGACTAACGCCACACGCTTCATAGTAAAATCGGCGGCGATCACACCTCGCCAGCCGTCTGTGCCAAACTTAATTTCATTCATAGTCCCTGCTCAAAAATAAGAATAATTAAGATAAAGTGCTAAGACTGACGGCTGGATCTTAGCACCTGTTGCCCCAACTGTCTTGTTGGCTGGCGTTAGGGTTGTTGAATCTCAGAGATTGCCGCTTCCGGGAAATTTGTCAGCAGCGATCGCAGCTTCATCCGCGCCACATAAGGCCAACCCCCTAATTCTTCAATATCTTTGAGCAGCGCATACAGGGTTTGTCGATTGTCGGGTAACGAGTCTTGAAATAGACCATCTCGGATCTCGCGGTGCGCCTCTTCCAGCGTCCGCAGCAGAGCCAGCAGTGTTAATGTATCCCCTTTATGGCTATCGGCTAACGCCCAAATCTCCGTCCTTAGAGCTTGTAATTTGACCTGTAGATCCTGAGCATCTAACTCATCACTAAAATTCATCCTACCCCTGTCAATCTTCGTTGTTTCTTGCCACCCGCTTGATTGAAAGCGTAAAAGTGTCGCTTCCCGTGTACAATGAAGCGAGAAAAGCTAAGGTTCACGCCTTCGGCATCATGTAGGGAACAAGGCTTGAGTAAGCCACCGTTCGATCTACTAAGCGATCACCGATAACCAGCGTGTGACCAAAACTATACCATGGTGTCAACGACCGCACACCTAATCGCCGGATCAGGTGTAGGCTCTTCAAAGCCTGTTGACCATGGGAGTAATCCCAGTGCGGTAATTTTGTCGGGCGTTGCCCACCTGCTTCGCTATCGGACGCTGAACCTCCGGGTTCTCCTCGTCCGCGCCTTTGCCGCATTTCATTTAAGGTGGAGTGAATTTAGGGTGACTTTCGTTGATATGGTAAGGATAGTTGCGGTTTTATTTATATAAACCACAGCCTGATTCACTAACTAATCACCATAAAAAAATTTTTCTTGTTTTAGAGATTGACGATTGAGGTTGACCATGAGGTATCGCGCATTGATTGTTGCCTTTTTGGCATTGTGTCTGGGGGTATTAACGGCTTGTTCGGATGCTGCAACAGCGACTAGTCCTGATCAATTGACCTACGACCAGATTAGAAATACGGGCTTAGCGAATTTATGTCCCCAGCTCTCAGAAACAACTCGTGGTTCTATTCCCATTGAGTCTGATAATTCCTATCGAATTGTCGAGCTTTGTTTACAGCCAACCAGCTTCTTTGTCAAGGAAGAACCGACAAATAAGCGTAGAGAGGCAGAATATATCCCAGGTAAGTTATTGACCCGGGCTACCTCTAGCCTAGATCAAGTTGAAGGTTCCTTGAATCCTGGAGAAAATGGCAGCCTTATCTTTACTGAAGAGGATGGCATTGACTTTCAAGCGATTACAGTACAGCTACCTGGAGGCGAACAAGTTCCCTTCATGTTCACAATTAAAAGTTTGGTTGCCACAAGTCAGCCAAACATGACCAGCGTGAATACGTCTACTGACTTTGAAGGGGAATTTAAGGTTCCGTCTTATCGAGGTGCTGTGTTCCTCGATCCCAAAGGTCGTGGTGTAGCATCTGGCTATGATAATGCGATCGCGCTGCCTTCCAAAGCGGATGAAGAGGAATTCGTTCGCGCTAACGTTAAGCGCGTAGAGACCCGATCCGGTGAGATGTCTCTACAGGTTTCTAAGGTTGATAGCTTCACGGGTGAAATTGCTGGTACCTTTGAGAGCGAACAGACGGCTGATACTGACTTAGGTGCCGAAGAAGAACCTGAAGAAGTCTTGATTCGGGGAATTTTTTACGGTCGCGTTGAAGCTGAATAGGCTTAGTGGTTAGTGCTTCGGTACTAAACTGTCTTTGATCTAATTAATTAGGGGCATGGCGATAGTCATGTCCCTTTTTACAAAAGCCGAACTGTTGTTCCAGACGTTGCATGCAACGTCTCTACCTTACCTGTTCCCTAGCAAACATGAAGAAAGGTTAAGCAAATTTACAAATTTTAACCTTAACTGGATTTTGCACTCACCCAAGACCTTGGTAGACTCAATATGCAGCTCTAAAAAATCGGCGCGGGTCGAGTCACCCCCCAATTGCCATATTCTCAAGTCCAAAATCGTAAGTAAGAGATAACGAGTACAACCAACTATGGTAGATACCCTTAAAAAACCTAGCTTTGAAGAAATCAGACCTGGCGTTAAATCCCCGGCGAAGGACACCATACTGACGCCTCGGTTCTACACGACAGACTTTGAAGCGATGGCGCAGATGGACATCTCGCCGAATGAGGATGAGCTATTGGCGATTCTAGAAGAGTTCCGTGCGGACTACAATCGCCACCACTTCGTCCGGGACGCTGAGTTTGAGCAGTCTTGGGAGCATATCGACGGTGAAACCCGCCGCTTGTTTGTGGAATTTCTGGAGCGTTCCTGTACAGCAGAATTCTCTGGATTTTTACTTTATAAGGAATTGGGTCGTCGGATCAAAGACAAAAGTCCGGTGCTGGCAGAGTGTTTCACGCTCATGTCTCGTGATGAAGCACGTCATGCTGGTTTTCTGAACAAGGCGATGTCAGATTTCAATCTGGCATTGGATTTGGGATTTTTGACCAAGAATAAGAAGTACACCTTCTTCCAGCCGAAGTTTATCTTCTACGCCACCTATTTGTCGGAGAAAATTGGCTACTGGCGGTATATCACCATTTATCGCCATCTTGAAGCCCATCCTGAAGACCGGATTTACCCCATCTTCCGGTTCTTTGAAAACTGGTGTCAGGACGAAAATCGTCATGGGGATTTCTTTGATGCGATCATGAAAGCCCAGCCGCAAATGTTAAATGATTGGCAGGCGAAGTTATGGTCTCGCTTCTTCTTGCTCTCAGTATTTGCGACAATGTATCTAAATGACATCCAACGGTCTGGTTTCTATCAGTCGATTGGTTTAGATGCCCGCGAGTATGATAAGCATGTGATTAAGAAGACCAACGAAACGGCTGGACGGGTATTTCCGGTGATTTTAGATGTGGAACATCCTAAGTTCTACGAACGTCTAGAAGTCTGTATTGGCAATAACGAAAAGTTAACGGAAATTGTTAACTCCAAAAGTCCAAAGTTCGTGCAATTTTTCAAGAAGCTGCCCTACTATGCCTCTAATGGCTGGCAGTTGCTGAGACTCTACCTGATGAAGCCCATGGAAGTTGCTTCTCAACAGGGCGTAGTTCGTTAAATAACTCAGTTCCAGACAGCATGGTATGATAGCGCGTCTGGAACGACCTCAAATTTGTCTCCGCTAAATTTCGTGACATCTTCCCTCGCTGACATCTTTATTATGGATAGCGGGGGTTTTTTCTGTAATAGTGACAGATCCAGTCATATCATGTTAATTGTTATAATCAGTAATTTTTGATGACTGACTTTTGAAGTTTTTTAATTTTGAATTTTAATCTGCGAATAAACAAGACTTAACGTTGAGTCAATACTATACTAGCTAACGACATCTTCTTCAGTTATTACAGCAGCCCTTGTTAACCCAGTGATAGTATCACTGGGTTTTTTGCCCAGGAGAATTCCCCGGCTGTTTTGCCCACCAACTGCGATTAATAAACCAATGCTCTAGACTTTATTGAGCTTCCGTTGTAGGTAAGTGATCGTTTCTCCTACAGCTTCGAGCTTACCTCTCAGTTTCCACACACTTTCACTGTTTTCTCCTCTTGATTCGATGACATTAAGAGTCCGTTGGTATTCGGTCTGACGCTCTAACCAGTAATCCAAATCCTGACGAGAGACGGATGGAGACTGATCGCTAGAATTACTCAAGGTACTATCCTCAACTCAATACCATGTCAATTCTCACATTATCCCCTTTTTCAAAAAATCGCTGCCATTCTCATTAGCTGGATCAAGTTCTAAGTGGTCGGACAAAAGAAAACTGCATTGTATGAACTTTTGTAAATAGTCCTCAAACCCTTACATAAACGAATGACATAAGACGTAGCTTGCTTCTTTTCGGGCAGTGAGTTCTCCACCTTGAACTTTAAATTGTGTCCACCTACTTATTAGCCACCTTAATTAAACAGTCCAGTTCCCATTGCATCTGAGTACAGACTTTTTCATAGCAAGCATTGACATATTCGCGATCGCTAGCTGCATCCCGACCATACCATTCAAAGACAATCGGCGCACAAATACGAGTGTAAATTTGGACAGGTAAGGGAATATTGGGTAAAGGTCCAATCGCTAATCCCCAGGGTAAACCTAAGTAGATGGGAAACACTTCCGGATCAAGACCAAATAACCAAGGGAACAATCCCCAATCGTGCAATTGTCGAACCTGGTCATAAAAATCAGCTAAGACAATCAACGTATCATGAGCGCCGTGAGAAATAACGGGTATAATCGGCACACCTTCCCGTAGTGCCAGCTTAATAAACCCTTGACGCCCCGCCAAATGGATTTTATTCCGCATGGTATGGGGACGAAAGACATCCTGTGCCCCCCCAGGGTAGACGAGGACACTAGCACCTCGACGCAAAGCCGCGATCGCCATTTTGGGATGAGTCCTGATTGCCCCCGTCTTAGCCGCTAGTCGTGCCGTGTTTGGGTCAATTTTCCAGCCATTGGGGTGCATCAGACCATAAACCGGACGTTCGGTACCAAAACGCCGAAACCAGTCATACATGACCATGATCATATCCGGTGCGACGAGTCCGCCATTGTGAGACCCCACAAATAAGGCGTTATCCTGATCCCGAATGTGATGCCAGCCATCGGTTTTCACCCGAAAGTAGTAGTGGTAAAACCATCCCCATAAGGGCATGAAAGATTGGATGGTTTGGGGATCACGTTCATCGAGTGACCACCCGGGTTTGTCGTTTGGGATTGAGTTACCATTCATGAACGAAACAAAATGTTGGGTTGGGCGGATTCTGACCAAAAGCAGAAGAGTATAAGGTTACTTTTCACGGGATCTGGAAAACATCTCTCCAAACCTCTCTCCTGCTCGGAGTAGAAGAGGCACAACCTGAGTGACTTTCTTCGAGAAACAGGATGACTTGCATCCTTGATAAATATTAACGGAACTCAATGCATAAGGCTCTACTTGCGGTATTGCCAGTCGAATGGTAAGGCTTTTTTAGTTTCCCCTGCCGTTGCATAAGTAGGTGGACACAATAAAAGCTAACGGTGGAGAACTCGCTGCCCGAAAAGAAGCAAGCTACATCCTTCCAAAAAACCCCCCCCAAAAAAAACCCCTAGCTGAGCCTCGAAGACACCGCTAGGGGATTCCCAAACAACCTAAACACTAAACAGGAGAATAACGACCACGTTGGAATACGTTTAAGCTCCCTTACTTACCTAGTTTGCACCCCCGAACAGCTTTTTATGTTTAGCTATGATGAAAAGCGTGTAAAGATTTGATGAATTTTTGCCTGATTGAGTAACTCATATCACATTTTGCTCTAGTTGGGGTGAGGGGTAGCACCCATCACAATGCTTAGGGAAATCCTTGGGAAATTGATAGTACAACTCCAGTTTTCCCCAAACATTATGGATACTAACGAACTCCTGCGGCGTTATCTAGCCAAGGAACGGAATTTTCAGGGTGCTAATCT
>CAKZMA010000903.1 GCA_937127375.1 uncultured Coleofasciculus sp.
TTGACCGTTAATTGCTCCCGCATCAGCATGACCGGTAAAAATCAGCAATTCTTTGCCAGAAACTTCAATAAATCCCCCATCTCCCACTTCCGTTCCCCCACGGGCGCTAATGGTTCCATAAAAGCCCGTCACTCCATCTGCCCAAGCAAACACCTCACCGCCTGTCCCCTGTTCCCCAGCATCAGCCGTAATCAGCGAGTTTTCACTGATTAGGGTTTGAGACGCATTAAACGTACCTTGACCCTGATAGTCGCCGCCAAGTCGTACTGTTCCGCCGCCATACATCCCAGAAGCGTTAATTGTGGCATCAAATACACCCACTTTATTGCCAAACACATTCACTGACTGGGAATCGACTGTAGGAGACGCATGATAAACATCCAGAGTGCCAGAGGCGATCGCAAGCCCGGCTTCTGCCGGTACAGTAATACCAGACTCCTGAAGCTGTACTTGACCTGTATCCGTAACAGTTAATCCCGTCTCTACGCTTTCCTCTGTACCCGTCAGCAGCGTTGGTAAATCCAAGGGATCAATTGCCTCTATCTCCCCATTTTCATTGGTAGATGGTACAATTTCTAAACTTAATAATTGTCCCGGTTGACTGATCCGTACCCGATTGGATTCCGGTACAGCCGCCATTGTAATGGTGCCGCCTGGTGCAGTTAGTTGCCCGGTATTAATCGCATTTCCTGCCAGTAGGGTTAAATTATGCCCTTCTGATACGGCTAGATTGCCAGCATTAATTAGGGTGGCGGGTTGAGCTAAATCAAAGGCAAACTGATTGGGATTACCGATTAACGTTTGATAGTTATTTTCACTAAAGACATTGAACCACTGATCTCCCGCAAAACCAATTCCTGTCGCGGTTGTAGCTGTAAACGATGCGGGAACATTTAAACGGGCATTCGCTCCAAATACAATCCCCGCCGGATTCATTAAAAATAAATTCGAGTTGCCCCCGGTAACTTGAATCAAACCATTAATAATTGAAGCTTCCCCACTAACTACCCGCCCCAAGATATTGCGAATTTCAGGATTAGAAATAAAATTGGCAGTTTCATCAGCAAAAAGATTAAAGTCTTGGAAACTGTGAAATAGATTTTCCCCATCTCCGGAAAAGATGCCACCGTCGATGTTAAATTGGGTACCGTCTTGCTCAACCGTTGTCCCGACCTGATCAGCTGCCCCGGTAACGGACTGAGCCACGATTAGACTTGGGGGGTTGATCGGTGTGGCTTCCTTGGTTACAATGGAATCTTTAGCAAAAGTATTCTGAGTAACTAAAGTGTTTGTCAATAGAGAGCTGGGGTTAAACTGAGGAACAATCGGTACGTCTGTTTGATCTACCTCGCGGGGGATTGAAGTCGCCTGAGTTGGCTGTATACTGGTAACACCCAAAAAAGGTAAAGTAGCCAACAGTAGAATTGCTCCTTTCATTGCGGAATTAATCATAGGGGCTACAGAACTCCGTGGAATAAATAGAACTGATGTATAGGACTTGACAGACAGGATTCCACTCCACCCTAAATAAGGCAAGTCCAAATTAGAAGCCGCACCGAATCCCAATACGATTACTCAGCTATCAAATGATACGTTGAATTTTCAAGAGACACCAAAACTATTGCGGTTGAATTGTCGTCGAAAGTATCTGAATAATCAATCTGGATGATATCACTCCCCTTTCCAGGGTTAAGCTATCTGTTATTGGTTTTAGCTATGGTTAACCTAGGCATAAGTTCAATACCATGCCTCTCAAAGAAATTCAGAAGCCGGAATCCCTTTGCCGAAATGACTCAATTATGGTTAGCCACCAACCGATATTCTCCAATGACAACAAAATACTAAACCCTTGGACAAGAAAGCACAGTATTTAGTGATACACCACCTAGTACTTGAGAAAATATCCAATCTACTTCTTTATAGCACACTGTTTTAAGGGTCAAGCGGCTATCGAATTAAAATTAGGGGCGATAAGCTGTTTCTAGTACACGAGAACAGCCAAAGTGCAAAAATGAGGGACTGATCGAACGAGATAGTGTAGCGGGGTCTTACAGCGGGTCTTACAGGCTCGAATCAAGTCGCTGATATCTCGTGTTTAACGTGGAATTAGGAACATCCAGTAGAGATAGGGGTTTTTGGCAACGGTGGAAGACAAGCAACCTTAGTTAGAGAACAGGGTGATTGATAATTCTCAATTGAGAACCACTATGCCAATTTGGGGATCACTGAGCCAAAGCACTACAGCATTCAGTAATGGGTTTGGATGCGATCGCGTCGAGTTCAATATCCTCTAACAAGTTAATCCAATCCATCGCCAGGGCGTAATTGGCAGTCTGAGTACGGCGAAGATTGCCGATCAGGGTGAGAGAGTCAAACCAAATCCCATTTCGGGCTAAAACAATGGCGCGATCGCGGGGAGTCAACGCCCAGTTTAATTCTTGTTGGAGTTCAGCCGTTACCGGAACACGTTGGATAGAACCTCTAACTCGGACTCGTCTGGGATCACTGCGAACCGCCGCCTGTTGGGGATCTTCACAGTAAACGGTAAAAATCCAGTTGTAGTATTGGTTTTCCTTTAGCGCGGGTGTGCTGGGCGGTAAAGTGATACTCATCACACCGGGTAGGGCGTTCGTCACAGGATAGGTGGTTTCGTACACTTTCTCCCCCTGATCACTCCAGAGGGCAAATTTCATCGAGTGGAATTTCTTTGCGCCATCGGGAACATAAAACCAGAAGGTAGGATGTTCCTCTACTGTTAATCCCACATTGGTATCGGGAATCAGGGCGAACAGAGATTCTCCAGATTGACTTCCCCCACAGAGACTACGACTCGCGCCACCTGTACGATTACCGGAACGGGGGCTTCCCCGACCCGATAGATCCAGATTAAACTCAAGCATATCTTGCAGCGAGGGAGTATTACTCGCTGAGTTGGTCGATTGAGAGTAAGTCGGAATCGGACTGACCAGACAACCAACCACGATCGATGCGATCGCCACAACACGTTTAATGGGTTGAGGCGATATAGGTATCTTAGTCATGACTTAGTAAAGTCTATAGATTTAGACATTTACATAGTACAAGTGGCAGTGTCTTAATCCGGATTTACGATAGAAAAAGAAGTAAATATATTGGCTTGGGGACTAGACCGGAACTCAAGATACCAACCTGATCAAGTGCTTACAGGCTTTTTGTAGCTGTAGCGACTCCTCGCGCCTGCAAGCGTAACTAGCCTTAACCCGATTCGGCTTAAGGCTTAATTGATTAGGGATTAGAGGTACTTTTCTAGAGTGTTTGCTAGCGTCGTTTTTGGAACTGCGCCCACAACCATATCGACTCGTTGCCCTCCTTTAAAAATCATTAAGGTAGGAATGCTGCGAATCCCATACTGACTAGCTACATTCGGATTTTCGTCAGTGTTGAGCTTCACCACCTTGACCTGACCTTCGTACTGTTGTGCGATTTCATCCACCACAGGTGCGACCATCCGACACGGACCACACCAAGGTGCCCAAAAATCGACTAAAACGGGAACGTCACTATCTAGGACGTCTTGCTTAAAACTGGCGTCTGTAACTGCTACGGATGTTGACATGCCTGGAAATCCTTGCGTGTACTATTTCTATGTGTCTTGGGATATTTTACCACAGAGAAAACTGAGCGTTCCCCTGCCAAAAAAGTATATATTTAGACATAAATTTTCACATTTCATCGATTAAGATGTTAAACTATCCTGACATTGGGGCTGAACCCCCAAAAAGGAACCGCCCGAACTCAGTCCGGGCGGAGTGTGGTGTGAGGAGTGAACGGAATTTCTTCCGTCTTTTCCATGTTAACTTACATCAGTGGGGTTTGGGGCAGTTTGTCAACCTCACAAATTTTATTTCCCCATTCCCAACTGCTGCGCTTTCTGGTAAACTTTCCCTTCTGTGAGCAGGGATGGCGCAATCACGACTTCAACTTGCTGCATTTCTTTCAAGTCCTTAGCGCCCAAGGTTCCCATACTGGTTTTCAGCGCACCTAAAAGATTATGAGTGCCGTCATCGAGTTGCGCTGGTCCAATCAGAATTTCCTGTAATGTTCCTGTACTCCCCACCTGAATGCGCGTTCCTCGGGGCAGAACCGGGCTAGGGGTTGCCATTCCCCAGTGAAACCCGCCTCCTGGGGCTTCTTTGGCACGAGCCAGAGGAGAACCAATCATCACCGCATCTGCGCCACAAGCGATACATTTACAGATATCTCCCCCGGTAATTAACCCACCATCAGCAATGACTGGCACATAATTACCCGTCTCTTGATGATAGTCGTCACGGGCAGCCGCACAATCCGCCACCGCCGTCGCCTGGGGGACTCCCACACCCAGAACTCCCCGCGAGGTACAAGCGGCACCCGGACCAATTCCCACTAAAACAGCCGCCGCACCTGCTTTCATTAAGTTCAGGGCAACTTCGTAGGTGACACAATTGCCCAAAACCACGGGCATTGGCATATCCTGGCAGAACTGGGCTAAATCTAGGGGGGTGACTGATTCAGGTGACAGGTGAGCCGTGGACACCACAGTGGCTTGGATGAAGAATAAATCAGCACCTGCTGAGGCGACAATTTCACCGTATTTCATCGCACCGGCTGGCGTCGCACTTACCGCCGCAATCCCACCTTGGTCTTTAATTTCCTGAATTCGCTGGCTGATTAATTCCGGTTTAATCGGTTCGGCATACAACTCCTGCATCAGATTAACGAATTCTGATTTACCTACGGAGGTGATTCGCTCTAATATCGGAACAGGGTCAGCATAACGGGTTTGAATGCCTTCGAGATTAAGCACCCCTAGCGCTCCCATCTCAGATAGGATCACTGCCATTCGCACATCAATCACACCGTCCATCGCACTGGCAATGATCGGAATCTCTCGTTCGATGCTCCCCAAACGCCAACGGGTGTCTGCCAAATTAGGGTCTAGCGTCCGTTGTCCGGGGACTAGTGCGATTTCATCAATACCGTAGGCTCTGCGAGCTTTCTTACCTCGCCCAATTTGAATATCCACGCTTCTTTATTTGTTCCCAAGACTATTTAAGCTAGGGTATCAAATTTTGTTCTTTGTCATTTGTCA
>CAKZMA010000904.1 GCA_937127375.1 uncultured Coleofasciculus sp.
CTTTATTCCAGAGGAACGACATACACCCAATCTTGATAATTGGGATCGCGATTTTCCGTAATTGCCGTAATTTTATCTCTCAGTTTCTCTGTGATGGGTCGGGTTTTCGGTAATTCATAATTCTCAACCCGTTTAATTGGAGTAATTTTAGCTGCCGTCCCACTTAAAAAGGCTTCATCGGCAATCAATAACTCTGATTTATCCACAGGGCGTTCGATTGTGGGAATGCCCAAATCCTTTGCCAGCGTCAGGATACTATCTCTGGTGATTCCTTCTAAAATATCTTGGTCATATCCCGGCGTAATCAGTTGACCATTCCGCACCACAAAGATGTTCATCCCGGAGGCTTCACAGATTTTTCCCTGAGCATTCATTAATAAGGCTTCATCAAATCCGGATTCTACTGCTTCTGTTTTTGCCAGAGATGAGGTGATATAAGCGCCACTAATTTTACCTCTCAGGGGTAAACTGTGATCCGCTTGACGATACCAGGAACTAATCCGACAGCTTACGCCTTCTGGGGATAAATAATCACCCAGTTCTAATCCGTAGACGAAAAAGTCTTTTTCAATTTTATGAAGTCTGGGGGCAATTCCCAAATCTGACGTATAAATAAAGGGTCGAATATAAAATGAGGTTTTAACTTGATTTTTTTTGACGAAATCTACAATTACAGTTTCAATTTTATCAGCGGGTAAGTCGTAGTGTAAATATTTGGCACTGTCACTTAATCGTTGACAATGACGGTCTAAACGAAACAGGAGAATTTGTTCGGGGTTTTGGGGGTCAGGGATTCCGCGCAATCCGCCAAAAGCGCCTGTCCCATAGTGCAACGCATGGGTAGCAATGGAAATTTTGGCATCATTGAATGGAAGAAATTGATTTTTAAAGTAAGCGATTGGCAGAAATTTATGCATTTTTAAACTAGACAGTCAGGGCTACTGGAAGGTATGGTGATCGATTGTACTACAGGTCAGTGATTTTGCCAGGGACTAGCACATCAATTTAGGAACCCCGGTAGAGACGTAGCATGCTACGTCTCTACACCTTTCCCTGTCTCCCCATACCTAATCAATCCTCCTTGGTGTTCAACCACCCCGCTAAATTCTGTTTTTGAGTCTCCGAGGGATTCTCAATCTGCACAACCTGGTAGCGGGTGGGTTGGGATTCGCTTAGGGTAACGGGTAAGGTACAAAGTTCGTCTTGATGGAACACGGTTACCCAAATCGTGTCACCGGGATGGTAATCTTTTAGGCGATCGCATAATTGATCGGCACTGACTCGCCAACCGTCTATTGCCAGTAATTGATCCCCAGCATCCACCCCGGCTATCCCCGCAGGAGAGGTGGCGTTGACAAATTTGACCACCTCTTTCCCATTCTCGGTCTTGACAATTAACCCTAAATAGGGTTTTGATTCCTCATCTTCCGCCGCCTTGAGTTTTAAGCCAAAGGGTTCAAGATATTCATCAAAGGGCAATTCTTCTGTCCCCTCAATGTAGCGCTGGAAGAAATCACTTAAATCAGTACCCGCGACAGACTCCAACACCTCTCGCAGTTGTTGAGGCGTAAAGCCAACCTCCTTGACGCCAAACTCTTGCCACATCCGCCGCATCACATCATCAAGGGAGCGCTGATTGCCATGACGCGATCGCACCAGCAAATCCAGTAAGAAGGATACCATTTCTCCTTTGAGATAATAGGAGATCTGACTATTATCACTATTGGCATCCCGGCGATATAACTTAATCCAAGCATCAAAACTGGACTCACTCAGGGGTTGCACCAAACGCCCTGGAATCAGTTTCATCCGGGTAATTTCTTTCCCCAATCCCTCTAAAAACGTCTTACTGTCGTAAATATTTGCCCGTAAGGGGAGGACTAAATCATAGTAACTGGTTGTCCCTTCACAAAACCACAGGGATGTGGTATAGCTTTCTTGTTCATAGTTAAACCGTTCTAAGACTTTGGGGCGAATCCGCTTAACATTCCACAGGTGAAAGAACTCATGGGCGACTAATTGCATGAAACGATTGTATTTATCTTTCGCCCGGAACCCGAAACGGGGATAATTTAAGGAACAAGAAGTTTTATGTTCTAAACCGCCAAAGCCCGTGGACGATAAATGCAGTAAAAACAAATACCGTTCGTAGGGTAATCCCCCATATAACTCAGCTTCTGTCTCGATAATTTTCGTCGTATCGGCAATAATCCGTTGCGGATCAGCATTTCCCTGTCCCCAAATTGCCAGTTGATGCGGTTTCCCCAGAACCTCAAAGTCGTAAACCTGTTGTGTGCCAATTTCAAAGGGACTATCGACTAACGTGTCAAAATCCTCGGCTTCAAAGGTATTTTCAGTACCCTCGACGGCGGGTAAGGGTGTGGTTGTCTGCCAATCGGATTTAGGGGGTACAATCGTCACCTGAATTGGCTGTTGCTCAAAACTCGGGACAAACAGGAATAATGCCGCCCCATTAAAATAGCCGTGAGTGGCATCGAGGTGATTGGTGCGTACTGATAATTCATTGGCAAAGACGCGGTAGCGGACAACGATGGTTGAAGCGTCTCCAGTTTGAACCTGCCAGTGATTTTTACTCCGTTTATCCCAGGGTAAGGACTGATGCTGATTTCCAGTCTCAACCCGGAAATCCTGCAGGTGTTTGGCATACTCCCGCACTAGATAGGAACCTGGAGTCCAGACGGGCATTTTTAAATCTAGCAGTGATTCCGACCAACCATTCACCTGTAGCGTCACCTCAAACAAATGAGATTGAGGTTGAGGCATAGCGACGTGATAATGAAAGGTGGGTTTAGTCGAAAGAGGTTTATTGGGACGAAGGGTGGTTGCTTCAGTCATTATTTTTGTAATTTGTCGTCATTCGTCAGGGAACGGGGAACTCTTAACAGGGAACAGGAAGTGTTTTGAGTAAACTTCTCCATCTTCCCTATCTTCCCCATCCTCCCCATCTTCCCTATTTTGCCCATGCTTATCCTAAAGCCGTCCAGCTAGATGGGTTAGTTGTTTGAGATTAATCAAACAAAGCTTTTGGTCTTGGGGGTCAACATCAGTCCAACCCTTACTTTCCAGCTTTTTCATGATTTTGGCTGTATCTTCCACACTGATATCTGTAACCTCAGCTAAGTCTTTATAGGGAATGTTATAGATTTCGGTTCCCTTTTCCCCCACTTGACCATAATTCTCTGCTAAGTTGACTAAGGTATTGGCTAATTTAATCGCCGCAGGTTGATGGCGTCGTTGAAAGCGAACATTAGTCTGACGCAGCCGTCTGACCATCAGTTGTAGCATCCGGTGGTGTAACTGGGGATCTTTGAACAGGGTTTGAATGAAGCGCTGGGCGGAGACGCTGAGTAATTTGACCGATGAAAGGGCGACAACATCTGTAGAACGGGGAGATTCATCCAAGATTGCCATCTCGCCAAAAAAATCTCCCCGACCCAAAATTGCCAACGTCACGGCTTTGTCCCCATACAGGCGTCGAACTTTGACCCAACCGGACATGATAAAGTAAACGGCATTGCCCCAGGCATCTTCCATTAAAACGGCTCGCCCTGTGGGATACTCATGTTCGACTCCAACTGACAATAGCCATTCTAGTGTCTCGGGGTTCGCCGTATTAAATAGAGGGAAAAGCTCACTAAAAGCTTTGGTGTGCATGAAAGGTTTATTAAAGTTGGATCATCTAAGATTCCATTACACCACACCAGAACAACAGTCCCCAACATAAGTTAGTGGTCTGTGAGCCGGGGTGCAGGAGTGCAGAGGGGTAGGGGTGTAGGAGGGGTTAACCGTAAGTTAATTGACCAACCAACAGTGTTTTTATTATCGCAGGGAAACCACGCGATCGCTCTTTTCTAAGGTTGGATATATCCGCAGTACTTCCTCCCTTGCCCAGCGATCAGCGGCTAGAATATCTTCTAGTCCAGGATCAGGACAGTTATCATGGCTGTGGCGATCGCAGGCTTGCTCAATACAGCGGGCAATGTCTAAATATTGGATTTTCTCCTCTAAAAACAGTGCCACGGCTTGCTCATTGGCGGCGTTTAATACAGCTGGCATTGAACCCCCAGCCCGCCCTGCGGCGTAGGCTAATTGCATACAGGGATATTTATCATGGTCAGGTTCTTTAAACGTCAGCGTCCCCGCTTTGACTAAATCCAAGGGTTCCCAGTCCGTATAGATCCGATGGGGCCAGGATAAGGCATAGAGTAGGGGTAAGCGCATATCGGGCCACCCTAACTGGGCTAAGACGGAGGTATCTTGTAACTCGATTAAGGAGTGAATAATGCTCTGGGGATGGATGACAATATCAATATCGTCATAGTCCATACCGAAGAGGAAGTGTGCCTCAATCACCTCTAGCCCCTTATTCATCAAGGTAGCGGAATCGACGGTAATTTTGCGCCCCATCGACCAGTTCGGATGTTTAATCGCATCGGCAACTGTTACCTCCCCTAACTTATCAACTGACCAATCCCGGAACGCGCCCCCAGATGCGGTGAGGATAATCCGCCGTAATCCGCCCTCTGGGACTCCCTGAAGGCATTGGAAAATGGCAGAATGTTCCGAGTCAGCCGGAAGCAGTTTAACCCCGTGTTTGGCAATCAGGGGATTGACAACGGGTCCCCCGGCGATTAGGGTTTCCTTGTTGGCTAGGGCAATATCTTTTCCGGCTTCAATTGCCGCAATGGTGGGCAGCAATCCCGCACAACCGACAATCCCAGTGACTACCGCTTCAGCATCACCATAACGGGCAACCTCCACCACACCTGCTTCTCCCGCCACCAGAATCGGTTGGGGATCAAGATCTGCGATCGCGGATTTTAGGTCAGGTAATTTTTGGGCATCACATAAGGCTACAATTTCCGGTTGAAACTGCCGAATCTGGGCAGCTAACAGTTCCACATTGCTACCTGCTGCCAATCCCACCAACCGAAATTGGTCTGGATGGTGAGTTAATATCTCTAAGGTTTGCGTGCCAATCGATCCAGTGGAGCCGAGGAGAGTAATTGATTTCACAACAGTTTCTTAAGAATTCGCCGCTCTTTAATTACTATAGGATTATTTGGCACATCGTTCATCAGCCTGGAACT
>CAKZMA010000905.1 GCA_937127375.1 uncultured Coleofasciculus sp.
TCAGCGCGATCGCTCTTCTAGCCAATGTTCCAAATCTGCTAAACGGTTAAAGTCTAAAAAATCTTCTCCTAAACACTCCAACTCTTCAATCGATAACGCTTCAATTTGGCTAGTTATTGCCAGGGAAATCTCACCAAAACGCTTTTTGAGTTGACGCAGGATTAACGCGATCGCTTCCGTGAGTTTTCCTTCTTCTTTGCCTTCTTCTTTGGCATAAGTTATCCGCCCTTTCTCATCTTGTAACATTATCCCTCGGCGATCAACCACGTCTAACTCTTCTACCGTCATTTTGGCTTGGTTGGCAATATTTAAAGCCAGTTCTATCTCACGGACTTCTCCTAAATTATCGGGTATGGCATCCAATGTGGCAGCTTCTTTAATAAAATAAATCCATTTATCGCTTAAACTATTTAATTCTGACAGGGTTTTATTGAATTTCGGCAATTCTATAAAAATAAGTTGCAATTCGGTATCGGGATAGGCAAATTTTTTCGTTTTTTCCTGAAAGATAAATTGATTGATTACATCAGGAGTCTGGTTAAACAGGATAAAATCAGTGATAGTGACAGCAATCACCGGGGTCAGACTGAGATAGTCTTCGCCGATACCTAACTGATTGGTGTAAGCCTTGCTTAAATTATAAACAACTCGTTTACTAAAAGCACTCACCCGCGCTATTTGCATTTCAATAACGACAATAGAGCCATCATACAAAACCGCTTTTATATCTAAATACGTGTCTTTTAAGGTCATTGCCTGACCCAGATTATAGGGATTGATAATTGTCAAGGATTGAATAATCTTCTCGCCCTCATAAATTATCGCATTGAGAAAACTGATTAAAATATCCTTACTTTGTTCAGAACCGAATATTTTTTTAAAGGCATAATCGACCTTGGGACTGATAAATTTCATACTTCCCCTATTTAAGCCTAAATATATTTAAGATGGTTGAATTTTACCACAAAGACAACCCTACTTTTCACGGTATGTGGCACAGAGAATGCAGGTAATTCGTCATTCGTCATACTCGCTTCGTGAGAAGCAAGCAACACGCCCTATCAACCAAGCATTCAATCCCATCCTGTCATTCTGAACGCAGCGAAGCGGAGTGAAGAATCCCTCTAAATGTTGAGGCTAATCCTAATTTATGTCCAGGTACTTACTGTTCCCACTCTACTGGAACAACTTTTAACTCCTGTTCGTTGTATGCGCTAAAACAAGCCCGTATCTGTCCGTTTGACTCGATTATGCCTCTGACGAAATACTTGTAACCTTCTCCGTATTCTATTCGGGCTATCTCCACGGCTTTAGCTTCAATCGCACTATCGGGTGTCAAGTAGAAGAACTTGAGGCTCAGAGGTACTGCTACCAGCACTATCCCCAAGATGAATGCCAGCTTTAGAGGGGGAGCAGAATAAGAATGATCCGATCGCACTGCTGACATGATAGGTGCAGCACGCAGTTGTGTGTAGACCCAGAAAGCAACAGCGATCGCCATAATTTTAACTAGGGTTGGCATAAAATTGCCTACTGGATCAACGCGAAATGCCATTACCCAGAAGTCTGTCGGAAACAAAAAGGGAAGCCGGATCAGATTGCTGGCGAAGTAAGCGAGAATTAAGGCAGCCAACCATGTAACTAGGGGAACGATTTGCAGATTCCCCCGAAGGAACAACACACCCAATACCACTAAGATTGCCGATCCAGGTGATGAAGACGTTGGACTCGGATTTGATGATAATATGCACTGCGGATCATCAAGCGTAGACCAAAAATAGGCGAACTCGAGAATCCCAACAGCGATCAGCACAATACCTACCCGCGTTAAAATTTGTCCTTTGTCATTCGTCATTCGTCATT
>CAKZMA010000906.1 GCA_937127375.1 uncultured Coleofasciculus sp.
ACAATTCATCTTCACCTGATCGCAATGCGTGGGCATTTGGTCACGCTTTGGTAGAGTATTGGACACAGAATATGAGTGTTGAACAATTACGCCAAAAGTTTAAGTTGTATCTAAATAGCTCTCAAACCCTTACACAAACATAGGACATAAGACGTAGCTTGCTGCTCAAGGCAAGCGAGTTCTCAGCCGTTAACTTTTATGGTATGAATAGGAAGTATCCTGGTCAAACACTTTTGTACCACTCACCTCAAGACGCGATCGCACGATGCCTACCTCTAGTCACCCCCTCCGAAAACCTGAATTTCGTCGCGAACATCGCTTAGGACTCGTCGTGTATGGTGGTGTTTCTCTCGCCATTTATATGAATGGTATCTGCCGCGAATTCTATAATGCGGTACGGGGTCGAGGTATCTATAAACTGATTAAAGCCCTAACGGATTCGGATATTGTTGTAGATATCCTCTCCGGAACCTCAGCCGGCGGTATTAATGGCGTGTTACTGAGTTACGCCCTTGCCAATAGCACCAAAGACACAATTGTTGACTTTAAAGAATTTGCCCAAATTTGGCGTGACAGTGGGAATATCCGCGAACTAATGCATCACCCCTCCACCCAGGAAACCCAACAAGAGTCTGTTTTGGATGGTGCAGGCTATTATCAAACTGCCCTAGCCGAAGCATTTGAAAAAGGCATTTATAATCGCACGGATGCGCCAGATGGGGAGTGGGTTTCAGAGTTGAATGAACTCGATTTATTTGTCACCGGAACTGACATCCTGGGACGAATTCATAAAGTATTTGATGATACAGGTCAAGTCATTGAAGTTAAAAATCACCGCCAGATTTTTCACCTCAAGCATCGTCAGGGACGGCACGAACCCTTTAATCCGGATAGTGACCCAGCAGATTTAAATCGAACGCCAGAACAAACCTATCAATCCTTAGCAAAACTCTGCCGAATTACCTCATGTTTTCCGGTGGCATTTCCATCAGTTAATGTGGGTTTAAAAGAAGATTCAAATGACATTGATCAGCGACTGATTCGATGGGGGCAAATGGACAATCGTGATTTACCCGAACAACGACCAAAAGAGGGGTATCAACTCCATTTTATTGATGGTGGCGTGTTAGATAATCGACCCTTTAGTTACACGATTAAAGATATCTATTTTCGCACCGCTAATCGTCCCGTTGATCGCAAGCTGATTTATATTGATCCCAATCCTGATCGCTTCTTGGCAAATCCCAAATTTAATGCCATGGCGAAGCCTAGCACCTGGGACGTGCTTCAGGATGCGTTAGTTGGACTCCCGACGTATGAAAGCATTAGCAACGATTTAGAGTTAATCCAAGCCCAAAACGATAAAATCAGCCGCTATAACAGCATACTCGCTAGTGTAGAAGCACCCGATCCATCAACGCCTGGTATTTCCCACAAAATTACCGTTAATGAAGAGATTTACCTCCGTAGCCGCCTGATTGGTTTGCGCGATCGCATCCTCCCCCTAATTTTACACATGGATCGACAGCAAACCACGGCTTCAGGGACAGATAAAAAAGTCATTTTAGATAAAACCGGACAACGGTTAATTGCGGGTATCATCAGCCCGACCAATAGTCAAGATAAAGATATAATTCTTCAACAAGCTAGTCAGCATATTCGTAATCTGGATATAGACTATGCGTTGAGGAAGCATTTCTACATTATTGATAAGCTATTTCACCAGCTTGAGAAAACAACCGAAATCGATGAATATAATAAGCAGCGATTACTTGTCAGTCGGTTAAATCGACAACTTAAACTGCTAGAAGTAATCCGCTTTACTTTAGATACATTACTCAGTCATCCGCAGGTTAGTCAATCCTTCTACAGTTTACTGGAGCAAAGTTTAGAAAATTCTGATCCGGAATTTCAACAGCAGTGGCGCAAGCAAGTTTATGATCGTCTCTTGCGTTTGCACCGCTTTTTCTTTGATGCGGATGGTTTAAATGACCTGTCTCCATCCGGCTTCAACCAAAATCGCCTAGAGTTCGTTCCCGCCAACTTTTTTAAGACATTACCCACCGCTGCGGAACAGTTAGGAGTAGAGTTAAACCAGCTTCAAGAAAAACAAAGTAACTGGTTACCGCAAAAACAGATTTCTAGTATTATTGCCCAATTCCAGCAAAAAATTCGCCAACTTGATGATGATCCATCACTACTCAACCGTGTTTGGTCGGATCAAAAATACCAGGATAGCGATCCAGAAAACTGTAGTCAACTGTTTTGCTCCATTCTCCATCAAATTAATCAGGCATCAGAACGGTTAATTCAAACCAGTAAACTCAACGATTATGAGGATATTCTCAATCGTTACCAACAGTTTAGTTACTTAGATCAGGTACTCTATCCCTTTGAATATTTAATCAATCTTTCTGAAAAAGATATAATTGAGACAATTCGCTTTAGTCCAGATGATGCTCAGCTAGGGTTAGGGAAGGGAAAAACATTAGATGATAAATTGGCTGGGGATACCTTACAAGCTTTTGGCGGATTTTTTAAGAAATCCTGGCGTTCTAATGATATGTTGTGGGGGCGATTGGATGGACTCAATCGTCTTGTTGAAGCCTTAGTGACTCGTGACTCATTGCAAAATTTTCCAATTTTCTTGGCGCGACAAACCCAAGCACAAGGATGTACAGAAGATGAATACTTAGAACAACTGGTTCAAGACTGTTTCCCCGATTCCACAGCCAACACTCGTCAGAAACTCAAATCCCATCTTCGCTTATTAGCTGATCCAGATCTGTCTGATGCAGCGATGCATATTATTTTAGACGATCTGGTTTTAGAAGGTCATCGCTCAATTTTAATGACCGACTTAGAAACAGTGATTGAAGATGAAATCAGCGAACAACTAACCTGGAATCGCCAACGGGTTAAACCCACTGATCCTGATGATGTGGAACGATTACTTGCTCAACTCGGTGATCAACCACCCAGCTATCAACCCGTTCCAGGTTATTTTGAGAAAACGGTGAATACTCTAGCGGCGGCAAAATTAGCCAAAGATGCGATTGGTAGGTTCTCTCCCCAAGCAAAAGAAGACTTCTTTCGCAATCAATACCGGATTGGCAAAGAATCCATTTTAAAAGATATTCCCGGAATTGTGCTGGCAAATCTTGCTACTCGTGCAGCTTTAATCCTGCGAGATATTATGATTACGACTCTAGGAAAACAACGTGCAAAGAAACTTCAAGGGCTTTTAAGTTATCAATTTGTGAATAAGTCATTACAACTTGTCTATTGGTGGTTACAATTGAAAAGTCCCACCGCGTTTCAGAGTCCCAAGTTTATCGGTAAGCGACCGCTACTATTAGTTCTTCAGGTACTACTCCTACTCACTGCCATTATCTGTGTGGTAATTACTGTCTCCACTTCGCCCATAGCTACCGCCGTCGCCCTCATTGCTACAGTTTTGTTTTGGTTATTAGGGTATGCGTGGAAAAAGTCTTAGTTGTCATTTGTCATTTGTCATTTGTCATTTGTTAAAAAGAATAGAGACTTCCATT
>CAKZMA010000907.1 GCA_937127375.1 uncultured Coleofasciculus sp.
TCAATTAACTGAACAACTCGCTGCTTAATCTCATCTCGTACTCGCCGAAACGTCTCAATCGATTCACCCGCCGGATCATCCAATTGCCAATCCTGAAACACCTCTCGCAACACCCAAGATTCAGGCAAATTCACCCCACAGCCACACAAAGAAATCACAGCATTATAATCTTCAGCCTTAAAATCACTTAACGGCTTAGACACTTGATCACTGATATCAATCCCAATTTCCGACATCACCTCAACCGCCGTAGGATTCACCTTAGACGCCTGCAACCCCGAACTCGTCACCGCAACTTTCCCCTCTCCTAACGTGCGAGCAAATCCTTCTGCCATTTGGGAACGACAGGAGTTTTGCTTACAAACAAACATAATCGATTTCATCGCCATACTCGCTTATTTATCCTTATCAATAAAACGCTTTGCTTCTATCATGTCCGGTTAAGCCAGCACTAAAAAAATCTCACTTGTAGTCGGCTCAATCAGCGCCCCTGATAAGAGGACTAAAGTCCTCACTACAAACTCCTAAATTAAGGTGCAAGACAACGCGGATCACGCAATGTTGCCTTTTCCGGTTCCCGTGGAAACCACATCGCCGTTCGCTTACAAAACTCCACCAACATCAACATAACTGGTACTTCAATTAACACCCCGACAACCGTCGCCAACGCCGCCCCCGAATTCAAACCAAACAGCATCACCGCCGTGGCAATCGCCACTTCAAAATGATTACTCGCCCCAATTAACGCCGCCGGAGCCGCATCTTCATACGCCAGATTCAACTTCAACGCCGCGACATAGGTGATAAAGAAAATAAAATTGGTCTGAATAAACAGCGGAACAGCAATCAGCAAAATGTGCAGCGGGTTATTAATAATCAATTCTCCCTTAAACGCAAATAACAGAACCAGCGTAATTAAAAGCGCCGCAATCGAAATCGGACTCAGATACTTAATAAATCGCCGTTCAAACCACTCTTTACCCTTATGTTTAAAAATCCAATATCGACTATACATCCCCGCCGCCAACGGCAACCCCACATAAATCAACACCGATAACACAATCGTTTGCCAGGGTACAGTTAAATTATTCGCCGCTAATAACCATCGTCCTAATGGGGCATACAGAAACAACATCACCAACGAATTCACCGCCACCATCACCAAGGTATGTCCTTGATTACTGTAAGACAGATACCCCCACATCAAAACCATCGCCGTACAAGGAGCAATCCCTAATAAAATTGCCCCAGCGATGTAAGAATTTGCCAAGGTAACTTCCGCCCCGCGAATAATCTCCGTTTGCGATAGCAAAGGCTGAAATAGCCAACCTAAGAAAAACTGGGCAAAAACCACCATCGTGAACGGTTTAATTAACCAATTCACCACCATCGTTAAAATCACCGGTTTCGGCGCACGCACTGCCCGCGTTGCTTGGGTGAAATCAATTTTCACCATAATCGGATACATCATGAAAAACAGGCAGATGGCGATAGGAATGGATACCTGATAAATACTCATGGCATCCAGTGTCACTGCCACATCGGGAAATAATTTACCCAGGGCGATACCTGCAATAATGCAGAGTACTACCCAAACAGTGAGATATTTTTCAAAGAAACTGAGTTGACCCCCAACTTGGGGGGGTGAGGATGTGGCGTTAGATGAATTAGTACTCATAAGAATGAATCAACCCTCAATAATTGGCTGAAATACAGTAGTCGTAGCGTGTTACATCCGGCTGGCGTGGTACAGCTAAAATGGTGGATTAAATTTGCCGATTTTATGGACGCACGTCGGTTAGTGCATGGGCGCACGTCGGTGCGCCCCTACGGTTTCCAGGCGTAAGGTGAATCCATCAAATTAGCTGAAACAATCCACGACAATGTGGCTTGCCCCCCTGCTCAAACTCTGGGGTTACTTTTATCATTTCAAAAAAAATTGATTTGTCAAGTCCTTATATCCCGGATTGAGGCGATGTAGTGCAGGATGCAGGAGCTAGGATGCAGGAGACAGAGGGCAGAAGGCTGATTATAGCGATACTCCAAAAAAAGTTGATACCAGACAATTGTAGAGACGCGCCATGGCGCGTCTCTACACCCCTACGCCCTTGAACCTCAGGTATTACTCCGCACAGGGACGACCGGGTAAAATCGGGCTAAAGCGGCGGTATTCTGCTAAATATTGTTCTAACAGCACAAACTGGGGCAAATTCAGGCTGTAATAAACCCAACGCCCTTGCTGACGGGCGCGAACCAAGTTGGCTTCTTTGAGAGTTTTCAAGTGAAACGATAACTTCGACTGACTCACCTCCAGCACTTCGCAGAGTTCACACACACACAACTCCTGTTCTCGCAACAGTTCCAGTAGTTTGATCCGAATCGGGTCAGATAAAGCATGGAAGCTGGAGGTAATCAGGCTCAGATTGGTAGGGGAGGCGGTGACTTGCATCAACTTTTCTTGAAACATCCCCTTAATTGTAGCGGCGGTGCAAGGTAGAGACGTGATGAAAGAAGCTATTCATCAGGCTTAAGCAGTTGACCCAAATACAGTTCAACAAACATTTCAGCCGCAGCCGGATTGAGTTTCTTTAAGGCGGTGACAATATCAGCGATCGTATCCCCTGTGGGATCGATTTGTTCATGATACCAGCGCCCTACATTAGAACGCCGCGTTTCCATCGCCACAGCTAATCGATTTTGAGTGATCTCGTAGGTTTCTAGAACCTGTTTCAGTGCTTTTCCTGCTTTTCCCATGCCCCTTATGGTGTCAGAGGCAAATAATTTCGTAAATGTATCATATTTGTAGACGTTGTGTTAGGCTGAAATTGTCTCATATATGAGTACATTAAGTCCAACAATCAGATCAATTTCCATGTCTCAAGAATTTGTTCCCGATACCAATCAAATACCTACTGGCGTGGCACTTAGAAATAAAGGATCAATTAGAAGTAGATAGAAACAGGAAATTATAGCAATCGCCGTAGCGGTTAGGATGCATCATTTAGTAGAGACGTTGCATGCAACGTCTCTACATTGACACCAATCACCGGGGTGCGTCCGATTCACATCGATTCGACACCTTTAACAGCAACCGCCGCCAGTATAATGCCAGGTGGAATCAGTAATCAGAATATCCTTAGATGTACCGAGGTTAGCCGCAGTTTTATCACACACCGACGCCGGAACACCTTTTTGCAGAACATGACCCGCGTTATCATCAAAAACGTCTTTATTTCCCTGATAAATCGCGGTTTTTCCGGTGAAAATACAAGCACCATCTTCCGGAATTGGCACTTTAAATGCCACAGAATCTAAACTTTCTAACAGCAAGGGTTCATCTAACTTATAACTTTGGCAATCCAGCAACCGATAAGGACGCCGCGCCCGAATTTCCACTTGACCAAACCCAACATGAACCAGATGTTGGATATACTCGTTGTAAGTCAACGCCCCTGATAAGCACATTGCCCTTAACCGTTCATCTTGGCGTAAATGATCAGGAATCGGACGGGTGGCGATGGGGTCACTCATAATCAAGCGTCCGCCAATTTTTAACACCCGATAGGCTTCTTGTAAGGCTTTAGTTAGGTCTTCGGGTTCAAAGATATTAAAGAGACAATTTTGAGCGACAACATCAACCGAAGCATCGGGTACAGGTAGATTAAACGCATCGCCGTCCCGAATGTCAATAAAACTCGGATTAAACCAAGGATTATCGTCAGCCGCACGTTCTAGGTTACGAGTCGCCGCTTCCCGCATCGCCTTGACGGGATCAACGGCAATAATATGACCGGGGCGTCGGGAAAAATAGGCAAATTGCAGGGCTTCTAAACCGCCACCCACGCCTACATAAAGTACCGTTGGCTCGTTTATCAGTTCAGCCGGATGAACGGTGGTTCCACAACCATAGTTCATCTCCTGCATTTGCTGGGGAATTTTCAGTCCGGGAAGTTGCAGGGGAGAACTCTGGACACAACATAACCCGACTTCCGGGGTTTGGGCGACTTCACTGTAGAATTCTGCGGTTGTTTCTAGATACGTCATAGTGTTTGTT
>CAKZMA010000908.1 GCA_937127375.1 uncultured Coleofasciculus sp.
AATAATCCCAAACCTGTAGGGTGGGTTAGGCGGTACTTAATAGAGAAAACAAATCCTTAAATTAGATATCCGCCGTCACCCACCAAGTTATCGTTGTTAACTCTGTATTCCCCGTTGCCTGTTGCCTGTTGCCTTTTCCGCTACAGTTAGCAGTAAGCTGGTTTACGGCGTTCGTCACAATTGATTATGGCAACCATCAACGATAACTACCTGAAACTCAAAGCAGGCTACCTGTTTCCCGAAATTGCCCGCCGGGTGAATACCTTTGCTGAAGCGAACCCGGATGCCGATATCATTAAACTGGGAATTGGCGATGTTACCGAACCCTTACCCGAAGCCTGTCGCACAGCGATGATTCAGGCGGTAGAGGATATGGGGAATCGGGAGTCTTTCCGAGGCTATGGACCCGAACAGGGGTATCCCTGGCTGCGGGAGAAAATAGCCGCCCAGGATTTCCAGGCGCGGGGATGTCAGGTGGATGCATCGGAAATCTTTATCTCCGACGGTTCTAAGTGCGATACGGGCAATATTCTGGATATTTTTGGCAAAAATAACAAAATTGCTGTAACTGACCCCGTTTATCCCGTCTACGTGGACACGAATGTGATGGCGGGACATACTGGAGAGGTGAATGAGAAGGGTGAATTTGAGGGATTAGTCTATTTGCCGATTAGCGCCGAGAATAATTTTACCGCAGAGATTCCCTCTCAGAAGGTGGATTTGATTTATCTGTGCTTCCCCAATAATCCCACAGGCGCTACCACGACTAAGGAAAACTTGAAAGCGTGGGTAGATTATGCCAAAGCGAATGGGTCAATTATTTTCTTTGATGCGGCTTACGAAGCGTTTATCACCGACGAGAGTTTACCCCATTCTATCTATGAAATTGAGGGAGCGCGAGATTGTGCGATCGAGTTTCGTTCGTTTTCTAAGAATGCGGGATTTACCGGAACTCGTTGTGCGTTGACGGTGGTTCCCAAAACCTTAACCGCAAAAGCATCGGATGGTTCAGATGTGGAACTTTGGAAGCTGTGGAACCGCCGCCAGTCTACCAAGTTTAATGGGGTTTCTTATATTGTCCAACGGGGGGCGGAAGCGGTTTACTCAGAAGCAGGAAAAGCCCAGGTGAAGGCGTTAGTTAGCTTTTATTTGGAAAACGCAAAAATCATTCGTCAGAAGTTAACGGAAGCGGGATTAAGTGTGTATGGCGGAGTTCATGCACCTTATATTTGGGTGAAGACACCCAATGGTTTATCCAGTTGGGATTTCTTCGATAAGTTACTGCAAACCTGTTATGTTGTCGGAACACCAGGTTCTGGATTTGGCGCTGCGGGTGAAGGCTATTTCCGAATTTCGGCGTTTAATAGTCGGGTGAATGTGGAAGAGGCGATGAAGCGGATTACCCAGAAGTTTAAGGTGTAGACTCTAGCAGAACCCCGACTTCTTCAAGAAGTCGGGGTTCTATAAGCTGTCATGCATTTATAGCAGTACGCTCTCGCGTAGTTACAGTACAAATGTTCCAAGGCACTCCTGATAAAGCCTCCATGTCTAATGTGTAAATACACGCCTAGCGTAGCGCTATAAATTGGGTATTAGTAGCGAGCAAGATGCTCGCACTACAATGATTTTGCAATTATAGTTTGCCAAATCCGTACAGGTTGGATTGTGCTATTTGATTCAG
The DNA here is from genome assembly GCA_937127375.1 of uncultured Coleofasciculus sp. Lineage (GTDB taxonomy): Bacteria > Cyanobacteriota > Cyanobacteriia > Cyanobacteriales > Coleofasciculaceae > Coleofasciculus. The sequence goes on from CAKZMA010000908.1 coordinate 1,682, forward strand.
ATGATTGGCACACCCACTGTTGCTCACTTTCCCTCGTGGAAAGTCTTCTGCTTTCTCCTGCGAAGGAGAGATGAACCAGTGCCTAGAGTACCTAGAGCTAAGAGTCCGAGAGTGGAAGTAGGATCGGGAACCGAAGTAGACTCAGAAACTAAACTGTAGGTTACATCGCCTTCAAAAACCCCTACACCACTACCAATGTTTCGATATTCAAATTCGGATTGACTTGCTAAGAAAATTGATGGTCCAAATTCAAAACCAAATGCATCTTTTGTTCTCAATGCCAAACTGTCTTTTCCCCATTGAGGAAAAATACCACCCACCCAATTGTGTTACCTCAGAGAGGCGCAAGCTAAGAGGGCAGAACTTACCCACAAATAACTATTGGTTATTTTTCAGTGCTTTTTCTTCTTTCTCAGCTTCAGGTGAAGGCTGGGTTAATTGGTCGTAGTCTAAACTCCAGTATTAAGTGCCAAAAGCGCTTGAAGCAGGGGGAGCAAGAGAATGGTTCTCTCGCTGGCTCTTTCTCCTGTTAATCGGGTAGGGTAACGCTACCCGCCCAGTTTAAGTCAATCCTTTTATTCCGCTATACCTTTATCAACTGAGATGTCCGATTCGGGGGGATTTTCTACCGTGAGATAAAGCTGATAATCAATCGGTTCATCCGCATCAGATACCACAACAAACTCATAGAACCCCGATTCTGGTAATTCCCCAGAAAAGCTGTGCTGGCGTGAATCTTCCAGGAAGATTGTATTGCCTGTAGGACTATAGATTGATAATAAGGCGTCGGCGTCACTGGAGAGATCCACATCCATAAACTGATCGGCTGCTAACTCTGCGGTAAAGGCTTTGCCTTCTCCAGGTTGCAGGGTTCCACTCATTTGTGTGCCAGTATCACCCCGTTTAAACACAATCCGTTCTAACGCCTCTCTGGATTCCAACACTTTGACGCTATCCGCAACCGTGGCTTGCCAGATTTGACCTATAGGTTGATCCAGAAATTCCGATCCCGTTTCGCCTTCTTGTTTGGGGAAGACGCGGAAAAATTTGGCATCGGCGATGTCATATAACGCCCGACTACTCACACGTAGACGATTGACTTGACTTTTCCAGCGATCGCGATCGCTCTCATCATAACTGCCTAAGTCTCGCTTGGCTTGACGACTCAGATCAAGCTGTTCAATCTGGGTAAGTACATTTGCTGCGATTCTATCCCAGGCTTCTCGGAGCCTAGCATCTTCTGGATCGGTACTTAATGGAATTCCCCGTTGTCTGGGATACTCATTCCAAAATGCTTCATCGACTAAACCGACATAAAAGTCATAATCGATACCCAGATTCATCCGTCGCTGTCGCAAGGCTTGCTTGCGTTGTCGTTCTTCTAGCGAAAAGTCGGAGGAGGGTTCAGGTTCGTCATCATCCTCTGGTGAAATCACTGGGTTCTCAAAGTCCTCTACTGTCGGCGTAGCATCGGGTTGATTAGATTGCAGTTGGCTGTCAATCCAGAGATTACCCGCCCACCAGCCAAAGCCACCGGCTGCCAGAATTAACCCTAATACTAGGAGCAATTTCCCCAACCAGCCTAAAGCGGCGTTATTATTGCCACTGGGCGCAGACCTGGGAGCCACAGGGGTAGGGGGGGAGGGTGGCGGCGGTGCAACCTGAGCTGGTGCAACCGCTACAGTTGCTTGAGTCTGCGGTGATGGTGGCGGCGGTGGAGAGTATGCCTTTGGGGGGGACTGAGAATTCAGCATCTGTAAGACTTGGTTCGCGCTTTGGGGGCGATTACGGGGGTGGGGTTGCAGTAGTTGTTCGAGGACATGGCTAAGGGTGGGGCTAAGGGGAGTGGCACTAAAGTGCCGACTACGATCCCAGGTTAAGGTGTGGGGATCGATGAATTCAGAGGGTTCTTTCCCGGTGAGTAACACTAAGACAGTTGCCCCTAAAGCGTACAAATCGCTACTGGCAGAAACAATCCCCCCTTGCATTTGTTCGTGGGGGGCATAACCCACTTTACCCAAGCGCGTGGCTGTAGCGGGGGATGATGCCATCACCTGAGAGGCTACCGTAGCCGCGATTTGCTTCACTCCGCCAAAGTCAATCAGTACAGGCAATCCATCCTGTTGACGAATGATCATATTCTCCGGAGAAATATCTCGATGAATTACGCCGAGGGAGTGGATATAGTCCAAAACTGGTAAGATTTGGCGTAATAATTTGAGAATTTCGGTTTCGTTAAACCCTAATCCCTGATTCCGGCGTGCCTCCAAGATAGCCCGACAGGTTTGTCCAGCAATATAGTCCTGAATTAAAAATAGGCGTCCTTCTCCCTGCTTCTTCACCCGCAGCAGTTCTCTAAATTCAGGGATTTGGGGATGTTTCAGCTTATAGAGAACCCCAGCTTCCCGTTCAAACAGTTCTGAGGCTTTCTGGAGGGCAAACGTCCCTTGCACTTGCGGGGCGAATTCCTTTAATACACAAGCTTCACCAAAGCGATTCAAGTCTTGGGATAAATAGGTGCGTCCAAATCCCCCATGTCCCAATTCCCGCACAATCCGATAGCGTCCCGCCAAAGCTACTCCTGACTCCCTGTTGCCATTTTCTGCTTGCTCCAGTTTCTCACCACAGTGGAGACAAAAGCGACTATTCGGGGGATTTTCGTGACCGTGAGAGCAATTTAAGGGCTTCATGAATCCAGAAGTGGGCGACGTGAGTGAAGAAGGCGGACGGTGGGCAATAGAGGAATGACCACTAAGATCATTACATGGTTGTAATTGTAGCCTCTGGATTTTTCTGGACTTCTATCATGTCCGCGTCAACCTGCGGACTAGCGCCGTCTCCTGAACTCGCGGCAGACTACTGGGGAGCCAGTCTAGGATAGCCCAAAACGCTCAAGTAGGTCAGGAGCGATCGCGAAATCCAACACATTATTCTAAAACCCGTGATACACCGTAGGGTGGGCATTGCCCACCAGCTAAAATTTGGGATTAGTTGGGTTCGTAGTAGGGGCTTCAGCCCCTAATTTCTTTCATGGGCATCAGGCTAATCCATCTTGCTAAGATGTGCCACGCCACTACTGAAATCGGTTGAATCGGGCGCACGTCGGTGCGCCCCTACGGTTTCCATTCATCTTGCGTAGGTAAAGTAAAATAACACTTGTGAAGCCAACGGGGATATCAAGTCAAGATTAGGAGTGTTTTATGCACCTGCAACGAATTCGAGTTCCTGATTTTCGGGTTTTAAAGGATGTTGACATTACCTTTGAAAAGGATTTTGTTCCCAGAATTTTTCCCTTGGGTAGTCTAAATGGTGGTGGTAAGAGTACACTACTGCAATTAATTTTTACTCTACTTCACTGTTCAAATGATCCAGAAAAAAAACCTTTTTTGCAAAATCTGCTATATGGATTCAATATTCGTGAAGGTTCTCCTAAGAGGACTTTGGCTATCATTGATATTTGGGATAAGGACAAAGTTGTAACCATCGAGTTTTTTGTGTGCCAAGACTCTGATATTAAAAGTTGCTTGTCATTAAATGATAAGCCAGAATCTATTGACAATTCATGGTTAAAATTCTCTGCTTCAGAAGACTTAGAAGATTTAAGCTTTAAAATTTCCGTATTAGAAAAAGCGATTGACAGTTTAAATGACATAAAAATGACAATCGCAACAACATTCGACGACGATTTATTTAACAATAAAGAAGCGGAATTAATTGTAAAATCAAAAAAAATATTAATGGACTTACAAAAACTGGGCATTTTCCCTAACAAAAGAGCCGAAAAACAAAAAATTCCGATAGAGCAGGCTATTCATATATGCGACAAACAACTAGATATATATCGTGATTCATTTGAAAAATATAAATCCGTATTGCCCAGGATAAAAGAATACATGAAACAAGAAAATTTGCTATTTATTCTTAAGAACAAAACTTTCATTAAAGACACAAAAAGCGAAAATGTTTTACTTTGTAATATCAAATTTAATGAATTTAAAATTGATGATACAAACGATGAGTTTTCTGAAAATAAAACATTTTTAATTCATTTATCACAGAAAACATTTCTTGCCGCCCCTTCAACTCAAGTGTTTCTTTTTATGGAACAAGAAAAGCGAAGTTTATTGTTTAAGAGTAAAGCAATTGAATCTGATAATTATTATTCGCAAATTCAAGCTGCTAAATCTCGACTACAGAATTTATTCACTTATGATTTTTTGGCTGTAGATCTTCTGATACAAGCATTTAACGAAGCTTTTGATCGAGATGTAAAAGAAATGATAGAAACAGAAAAGTATGGCAATCATTATCAGAGGCTTAAAAATGAGTTAAACCAGATGTTATTCAATAAAAAGATAAATATAGATAAAGACCGTAAGGGAGTGAACTTCACACTAGATAGGAATGGGGAGACTATCGAACTCTCCCCCGAAGACCTTAGCCATGGAGAGTTGAAACGGTTAAGCATTTATATGTGGCTCAAATATCATAATATGGAAGATGCTATTGTATTAATGGATGAAATAGAAATCGCATTCCACCCCGATTGGCAATATCAAATCATTCAAGATTTACAAGAATGGGCACCAAATAATCAATATATTCTGGCAACCCACTCCTACGAACTCTGCCAAGCCTTGACTCCAGCCCATGTTAAAGAATTAGAACCTAAACTTATCAAGCAAGACCCAGAAAACTAGACATGAGTTTTAGTCCAGAACAGTTACAACGCCACTGTGAAATAATTCTTAGTTCTCGCAGAATTCGGAATAAAATAGTTGTTCTCTGTGAAGGTAAAGGGGGTGTCTGGGATCTGGAGGGTAGACCATCACCTCAATCTTATCGAAGAATGGCACAAATGCCAGACGCTAACTTTTATAATGCCTGTGTTCCTAAGTGGTGGCGGAACTATCGACCTGAATTTTTTAATTGTGGCGATCGCACAGATGTACTTGATACTTACTTCACGTTATTAAAGTTACACGCTAAAGATAGCGATAACTCCTATTTAAGTCCAGAAAAGCTGTTTGCGATTGTTGATTTAGATTTGCAACTTAAAACCATTGATAATTATCCCTTTTCAGATACAGAGGCGATTTTTCAGGACTTGTATGAACAAGCCAAGGTTAATCCTAAAAATGCAATCAATCATCGGATCTGGGTGACAGGGTTTATCTATAAAGAGTCCTACTTTCTGTTCCCGGAACTCCAACCTGTATTTGATAACTTTTCCGCTACTCCAATTTATAAAGATAATCCGGCTTTGCTGCAAACGATTTATATTGATATGGCAGATGGAATCAGTAATGATGCTGGGTTGCGAGATAACTTACAACGAGTATCGCAGCGTCTTCGCTACTGTTCTGGATTAGATTACCAGGGAGTGAATGAGTTGCGAGATTCCTGGATAAATGAATTGAAAAATGCCCCAGATGAGCAACGGAAGCAGGAGTTGACTTTTGCCCTATTGACGATTAAACAAGTAAAGGAATACTGGAATCAAATCCATCCGCCTGATGATTGGAATCGCTCAAGTGAAGAGAATCGAGGTCAAATGTATCGAGATCAACTTTCTTTGGAAATAGGGCGATTTTATGCTGAAAAAAGTAGTGATGTTCAATATCATATTCCGTTTTTCTTGAAAACCTTATATGAAAAGGATTGTCAGCAGCGCAGTTAACCAGGTATCTGATGACAAGAAAGCATCATTTAATTGCGGGGGTGCATGTCAAGTTGGTAGGGGCGCACTGACGTGCATTGGTGTCAACTTAAGACTTTGTATGACTAGCGCCCAAAGTTTAGATCCCCCTAAATCCCCCTTCAAAAGGGGGACTTTGATTAATTTATGGTTCCCCCCATGGAACAAAAAGCGAAGCATCCTTGGGTCTCCCCCATGGAACAAAAAGCGAAGCATCCTTGGGTCTCCCCCATGGAACAAAAAGC
>CAKZMA010000909.1 GCA_937127375.1 uncultured Coleofasciculus sp.
ACAAAGGGATATCCTTGGCGAAAGGTGAGGTGATTGCTTTTACCGATGCTGACTGCATTCCAGCATCGGATTGGATTGAAAAAGGGGTTCAACATTTACTCAATACACCCAACTGTGGTTTAGTGGCAGGAGAAATCAAAATTTTCTTCAAAAATCCTGAGCGACTCACACCTGTGGAACTTTTTGAAAAAGTTACCGCTTTTGAGCAAAAAGACTATCTAGAAAACTACAAATATGGGGCAACAGCTAACTTATTTACGCTCAAAACCGTAATTGAACGGGTTGGATCTTTTAATTCTAATCTGAAATCAAGTGGAGATGTAGAGTGGGGACAGCGGGTTGCTGCGTTTAATTATCAGCAGGTTTATGCCGCCAATGCTTGTGTCGCTCATCCGGCGCGATATTCCTTTAAACAGCTCTATAAAAGAACAACTCGAATCGTGGGTGGCGCTTATGATCTACACTGGAAGAAAAATCATCTGATTTTACAGCGCAATAGGATATTAATCCAGGCACTCTTAGCCGATCTACTGCCACCGCTGAATTTTGTGGTTAAAACATTTCGAGATATTCGATTAAAGGGAATTGAGGAAAAGCTAAGAGTGTCTTTGGTTATGTTTTTTGTTAGATATGTAAGTGCTTGGGAAAGAATACGATTAATGATAGGGGGTGTTTCAATTCGAGAATAGTTTTCTAGGGATTTGGAAAATAAAGGTTGAGCAATCTCGCCGTATTGAGAAATAAAAAAGGTTATGAAAATTGCGTTCATAGTCGGTCAGTTTCCCACTTTATCGGAGACGTTTATCTTAAATCAGATTACAGGTCTTATCGACCGAGGGCATGAGGTGGATATCTACGCGGATCACCCTGGTGATTTGACTAAGCTGCATGATGATGTGGTGACTTATCGTCTGCTTGATCGTACCTACTATCTCCCTGAGATTCCAGCTAATCTTTTCTGGCGTGTGGTTAAAGGTTGCGGTGTATTCCTATCTAAATTTGTGCAATCGCCTAGAGATACCTGGGAATCCCTAAATTTTCTCAAACATGGACAGCAAGCGATATCGCTTTGGTTGCTTTACACGCTGATTCCTAATTTTCAAAAAAACTATGACATTATTCATTGTCAGTTCGGAACCGTTAGCTTCAGAGGTATGGCGTTCCGGGCTGTCAATTCGCCGAATGCCAAGTTAATTACGATTTTTCGAGGTCACGATATCAGCAATTTTGTTCAAGAACACGGTGAAACTATTTATAATCCTTTATTCAAAAGGGGAGACTATTTTCTGGCAAACTGCGAGTTTTTTAAGCGCCGCACGATCAAACTAGGCTGTCCTCCGGAAAAGATTCGGGTTCATGGTTCGGGGTTAGACTATAGCCGTTTTCCCTTTAAACCTCGTCACTTTCCTAAAGAGGGTTTAGTTCGTATCGCCACGACAGGACGTTTAGTTGAAAAAAAAGGGATTGAATATGCGATTCGAGCCGTGGCGAAAGTTTTAGAGCAGTATTCTAATTTAGAATATATTATTATTGGGGAGGGACTATTACGCCCGGAATTAGAACAACTCATTCAGTCCCTTAATGCTGAAAAAGCCATTAAATTAGTGGGGCAAAAATCTCAAGCGGAATTAATTACATTACTAGAGAATTCTCACTTATTTATTGCACCAAGCGTGACAGCGGCTGATGGCAATCAGGATGCCCCCGTTAACGTTCTCAAAGAAGCAATGGCGATGGGTCTACCTGTGATCAGTACCCTTCATGGAGGGATTCCAGAGCTGGTTGAAGAGGGGGTATCTGGCTTTTTAGTCCCAGAACGAGATGCCGATGCGATCGCTGATCGGTTAATTTACTTAATTGAGCATCCTGAACGTTGGTCGGCAATGGGACAAGCTGGACGCTTGTTTGTGGAGCAACATTATGATTTAAATCGCTTAAATGATGCCCTTGTCGCCCTTTATCAATCGCTACTTCAGGGTGACTCAGTTCCTCACCCAGAGGTGGCACTCCCCTTAAGTACATAACAACTATCACGGAGGATTTTATATGACTCTCACGACTCACCCATCTACCTCTAATACCCTATCCTCAGAGCAACCCCAGGTTACGATTGTGGTTGTTCCCCGCGAGCGATTTAGCTGTGCGCGTCGGTCTCTAGAGAGCGTATTGGCTCATACTCAATTGCCCTATAAGCTAATCTACGTCGATGGGAATTCTCCTGCACCAGTTCGACGCTATTTAGAACAGCAAGCGGAGGCAAAAGGGTTTCAGCTATTACGCACAGAGTATTACCTTTACCCAAACCAGGCAAGAAACCTAGGTTTATCTCAAGTCGATACCAAATATGTCGTCTTTTTAGACAATGATGTCATTGTTTCACTCAATTGGCTCACCACTTTAGTACAGTCTGCCGAAGAAACAGACGCGGCGGTAGTCGGTCCTCTGATGTGTCAGTATGAGCCGATTCATGAAATTGTCCATTTCGCTGGTGGAGAATCTCATATTTGGGTCGATCAAACGGGACGGCGACGGCTGCGGGAGAAAATGTATGACCAGGGAAAACCTGTTACAGAGGTTCGCGATCGCCTTGAGCGCACTCAAACAGAGTTAGCTGAATTTCACTGTGTATTAGTCCGTCGATCTATTTTCGATCAAGTGGGTCAACTGGATGAAGCGATGCTCAACACCAAAGAGCATTTAGATTTTTGCATGAGCGTTAGCCAAGCCGGGGGTACGGTCTATTTTGAACCCGCTTGTATCGTTACTTATGTTCCCGGACCCCCTCTGAAGTGGTCTGACTTGCATTTCTATATGCTGCGCTGGAGCGATGCTTGGACGCTGTCTAGCTTGATGCATCTGCAAAAGAAATGGAATCTAGCTCAAGACAGCTATTTTCAAACTAAATACAAAAAGCTGCAAAAGGGGTGGCGGAGAAGAGGCACGATTATTATTCCTTTGGTTCGTTTTTTAACCTTTGGTATCGGCAGCGGCAAATTGGAAAGTCTTTTAATTAAGCCAGAACAGTTACTGAATCAAACCTTAACCACTCGCCATGCTAAACAACAACGACAGCAACAGTCTGCCACTTCACCTGCGCCAAACTTAGTTTCCAGCCCAGCTAATCATTAATGACAATTCACTCAGTTAATCAGATACATGGAACAATTTCTCTTTTCAGTAATTATCCCCAGCTATAACCGCCCCCAGCAACTGGCGGCTTGTCTGGAATCTCTAA
>CAKZMA010000910.1 GCA_937127375.1 uncultured Coleofasciculus sp.
TCTGGCGTCACTCAAGGTGGAACTATCACCGTTGAAGCCGAAACCCAAATTACCGCAGGTGAAATTAACTCCAGCGCCCAAATCGGCAATGGTGGAAACGTCAGCCTTGACCCCACTGGCGATGTAGAATTTGACTCCATTGATGCCCAAGGTGGACCCAATGGTGAAGGGGGTGATGTCTTCGTCGAATCCACAAATGGGTTTATCCGCGTTACCGATTCTTTCATCGATCAAAACGAAATAAACGCCAGCATTTCTACTGCTGGAGGAGAGGGAGGCGGTTCAATTACCCTGCGTCACGCTGGAGGACCATTAAGAGAACCCATCGCCCCCTTTGAAGTCGGAAATAGCACCACCAACGGGACAGCCGCCGCAATTACCAGCGGTGAATTCACCATTTCCCCCGAACGCACTTTTCCCGGTTCCCACACAGAAGGCAATATTGCCATTGAAACTGATGACCTGCCAGAAGACACAATACCGGGAGAAAAACCAGTTCTCCCCCCTGATCTCAATAATAAATGTGCGCCCATTGACGTAGCGTTGCCAGAAGTAGAAGATGGCTACAGGGAAGATTTTGAGGAATACTTAGGGCGTTCTTCCAATAAACCCACCCCTACCCTGGTTGATACCTGCGATGCCTTGGGTCGTATCGCCGCCCTCACAGGCGTTAAACCCGCTGTCATTTATGTCGCCTTTGATAACAACCAACTGCAACTCATCTTGATTACCGAAAAAGGTGAATATATCGGTAAGTCTCCACAAGATGTAACCTCGGATAAAGTCAAAGAAAAAGTCCAAGAATTCACCAATGCGATCGGTGATAACAATCGAGCCGAAGTTGACATACCCGGATATTCCGACACGTATAAAAGCCCAGCAACACAACTCTATAACTGGTTAGTTAAACCCTTAGAACAGGAGTTAGATGAACAAAATATTGACAACTTAATTTTTATCATGCCCCCCAAACTCCGCTCTCTGCCAGTTGCCGCCTTTTATGACGGGGAAAAAGAAAAATTTTTAATAGAAAAATACAGTGTTGGCTTAATGCCTAGCCTCAGCTTAACTGACCTGCGCTACACCAATATTATAGACGCCCAAGTCCAAGCCATGGGAGCATCAAAAGATAGAACTATTGAGGGTGAATATCTTAGTCGATTACCAGCAGCGAAAATTGAGGTATCCATTCCCTTTTCGTTGTCCAACGCTTGGCAAGGTGAAGGCGGCGACACGTTCCTCAATGAAAACTTTATCCAGCGTCACTTAATCCGACGCGGAGATCGACCCTTTGGCATCATTCACTTAGCGACTCACGCCAAATTTGAAGCTGGGAAGGAACCTGAGGAACAGTTCATTTTCCTATCGGATCAACCCCTATCATTAGACGACTTACCCGAACTACGTTGGGGAGATTCACCAGCAGTAAAACTGTTAATTCTCAGCGCCTGTGAAACAGCGGTTGGCGATGAACAAGCTGAACTAGGCTTTGCCGCATTAGCCTTCCAAAGCGAAGTCAAATCCGTGCTAGCCAGTTTGCGAGAAGTTCACGGTGTCGGCACTCTGCCGTTAATGGCAGAATTTTACAACAATTTGAAACAGGGACAAATCAAAGCCGAAGCCTTGAGACAGGCACAAATTGCTATGCTGGAAGGAAAAGTATATTTTGATCAGGATAAAAATAAACTAATTTTGTCAGGTGAACAAAAAGGAGAAATAGAACTACCAAAAGATTTCTCGGAAAATTACACGGGGAAAAATATAACCGATCCCTACTATTGGGCACATTTTATACTTGTGGGCAGTCCTTGGTAATACTGAATCCGGGTTAACTCCCCCATTTATCAGCTATTTGCCGCAGAAATTACATCAGAAAAGGCATTGGAGGAAAATGAGATTTATTAGCCCAAAAACTGACTTCGCTTTCAAGAAAATATTTGGCTCCAACGATAGCAAGGATATCTTAATTAGCTTTTTAAATGCCTTGATTTATGATGCCAATCCAGTGATTCAAGATTTAGAAATAATTGATCCGTATAATACAAAAGATGTGGTTGATCTCAAAGATAGCTATTTAGATGTCAAAGCTTTACTGGATAATGGCTCAACGGTATTAATTGAGATGCAGGTACTTAACGTAGCCTCCTTTGCCAAGCGGGTCATTTATAACTTGACGAAAACCTATGCTAATCAATTAAAATATGGGCAAGGATACTCTCACCTTAAACCTGCGATCGCCTTAACGATTACCGATTTTCCAATGTTTGACCAAACTCAACGGTTCTTGACGCGCTTTGGCTTGAAGGAAAAACAGGAGTTGTTTGATTATACTGATCCAGAAATTGAATTAATTTTTGTTGAATTACCCAAGTTTACCAAAAATCTGGACGAATTAGAAAATCTAACCGATAAATGGATTTACTTTATTAAAGAGGCTCCCAGTTTGGAAATGATTCCACCCACGTTTCACCAGGTTCCTGAACTGGATAAAGCGATGAATATCGCTAATCAAGCCAATTTAAGTGCAGAGGAATTAGAAAAATTACAGAAGCGAGAAGTGTTTATTGAAGACCAACGGGGATTTATTGTTCAAGCCAAGCAGGAGGGACGAGCCGAAGGACAAAGTGAATTGATTGTGCGGTTGCTAGAACGGCAAATTGGGAAAATATCAGGAGAACTAATTAGTCAGATTCAACGATTGTCTAGTGAAAAATTAGAATGTCTGGGGGATATTCTTTTAGAGTTGAAAACCCTGGAGGCATTATCGGCTTGGTTACAAGAAAATAGAACAGGCAGGTAATAGTCCCACGAGGGATTTTTTTGGGTAAGCACTGTTTGGAGACGTTCCACCGGAACTACAAAAGGGAAAATTTAGTAGCTGTAAAAACAATCTAATCCAAAAGCTGATAATTAATTCCAAAATAAAAACCATCATCCTGGAGATTATCTCCACGGTCTTTCAAATCAATCAACGGAATGCCATAATCCAACCGTAGAGTCAAACCCTCAACATCCAAAAACGGGTCCCACAACAATCCCACGCCCGTTCCTAACAACCACCGTTGGTTAGGCAACTCATTGGGATTGTCCAAATCATTCCAGACAACTCCCAAATCCACAAACGGTGAAAGCTGAATCTTCGGCACACCCGACGCATTCCGTTCCACAGTAATTCGGTCTTCAATAGAAAAGCGAAACGCATTATCCCCAGAACGTACATTTTGCCGATAACCCCGCACTGATTGAGCGCCACCAATCACAAACTGTTCAGAGGGTAACAAGCTATCTGGTGTTAGTTGTAAATCTGCCTGAACAATCAGCAAATGGTCCCCACCGAGTAACTCTACCCGCTGTGCTTGACCTAACCAACTGACAAAACGGCTATCGGGAATCGGATCATCATTGGTTGTTGCCCCAAATAAATCTGTGCCAAAACTAAATTGTGAACGAAACGTCCAACTTCCCTGCTCTCCACGACGGATGTAATCCTGAGACAACTTAAACACGCTAGTCCGACTGACACCATCCTCATCGGGACCCCTTCCAAATCCAAAAGGTTCGCGATCCAAAATAAACGTCTGACCATCTTGGAACGCAAAACCAAAAGACACTCCTAACTCTTCTTGGAGTGAATATATTAATGGCTCACGATAGCTAATTTCGTACAGTTCTGAATTGCCCTGAATTCCCAACACATCAAAAGGCGACTGAGTAATTTCATTGCGATTTCGCACGGTTCTCAGTTGCACAGTCGAATCCTTTGGGTTGACAGGAATCCGATAGGTAAACTCAATAGTTTCAGATCCCCCTGTAGTGGAACGGAAATAAGAAGCAATCACTTCATCCCCAATTCCTAGCGGATTACGATAACGCAATGCACCACCCATCCGCTCTGAGCCAACAGCAGGCGGTGAGTAGTTGTCAAAACTTACATTCGCCACAATCGGACTCGCTTCCTTAACTTGTACCCTGAGAATGCCATTATTTTCAACAATCAGGTTAGCCTGGACATTTTCCAAGACCGGATCTGCCCGCATCAGCCGCAGTTGCTCTTCAAGTTTACTGATACTAAAAGGAATACTTATCCCCCGCCGAAGTCGGCTACAAATATAAGATTGACTCAGCCGCTTTATCCCTGTTACCTCAACCTCAATCTTCTGCAAGCGATCCTCAATGACCTGAATTTCCAAGGTATGGTCTTTAAGCATTCGCATGAATACCTCAGACTCCTTCACGATAGCCCTGGAGGTGATGTAGCCTTGTTTTATGTAAAGCTCTTCAATAGCTTCACGTAATGGGTTTTGTAAGATTGTTGATGGATGTTCTGTTAAATTTTGTCCCCTGAGTGGCTTAATAATTTCCTCAATTGCGGCATTAATCTGCTCTCTATCAAAAACGCTACTGCCTATAATTTTGATTTGGTGCAGGGGAGTACTGCCGAAGGTTATACCAGAAACATCTATGACAATATCGGGTGGCTCTTCCGATTCTGTCGGAACTCGACAAATATATTTTTCAACGTTCTCAGATTTTTGTGCCTCCTGCCGAGTTTCAGATTCCCCATTCGAGTTTTGGGAAGTAGGCGGTGGGATAAAAGCCGTCTCCTCCTCTGGTTTATTCCCCACTCCCATGCTTGTTTCCAGAGATGGATTACTCAAAATGTCTCCAGAACTTGAAGTGACAACATCCCCCTGTTCAGGTGATATCTCATTCTGAGACGAATTATTAAATACAGGCACTTGGCGAACAGGACTTCCTTGTGAACCTGAATCTGCAACCCTCCCAGCCCCTACCCCTGTACTTGGAATCGGTGGGGAATTCGCCATAGAATAAGCCATATAGAGGATATTCTGCCGCTCAGAAGCTAAAAACCGCACGGTATAAATCTGACCATCCTGCTCCCACATCACTGAAGAAAGCCGAGTCGGTGGATTCTGCAAATGACCTTCTAGGAGATATCCCCTAACTCCCTGAGTTAACGTAATCGGCGCACCACCTGTCTGATGTTGTTTGAGAGCCGCTTGAGCATCAACTGAACGCTGGCTATCCGCTGAAAAACTCCCCACCAAACAAGACAGAGAGCCACTATCGCAACTAAACAGGCTAACAATTAAACCCTTTGGGGAGGTAAAGGAAAAGACTCGAACTCGATAGTTTCCCCCCTCGCCATTGCTGGGATGATTCATCATAACCTGAGACGGCAAACGCATCTGCATTCCTGGCGGTAGGTTATCCTGAATCTCCTGTTGGTAGGGAGTGAACATATTCTCAGAACCTGCTTTAACGTTCAGAGTTGTTCCCATAACCATTAGAGCAGCTCCCAGAATTAGCCAAGGGAACCGCCAGGGATGAGCCATGATCAATGCCTCCAGGTAAATGCAATAGTATTCTAGGACTCTACAATGACCAGCATATCTCACTGTTGTATAATCTTTGAACAGCTTACTGGTAAAAGATTTCAAATGAACAAGCCAGGAAAGGCGATCGCACCTTCTCACCCAGAGACTTTAGAATCCGCCATCTCCCCCACCAAAAAAGGACGTATAGCAGTAGACACATCGATTAGGACTTTCGGCACCATTGTAGAGACGTTGCATTGATCAAAAAATGTCCAGATTGCCACGAAGGGCGTGCCATAAGCGCTAAAGCGCTTACTACAAACGTTTAATTCATTGATATTCGTCCTAATGATAGGTGTTTAATGGAACATAGTCTGATTGTGTTATTTTGGCTTTTTCTTCGTCTTGGGTAATCTCTACTAGAGAACGGATTGAATTTATTGTTCCTCCCTGAAATTTTGGCTCGTACCACAATGTCGGTTGACTATCCGCCGCACGAGCAAATACCGCAATTCGCTGACAATTTGAACATTCATAAATTTGGGGAAACTCTGGATTCCGAGGATAAAGGAGTTTGTAGATTAACTGAAGTTCCCCCCATCCCGATTGACGATAGAAACCTAAACCCCGACTATGTAAG
>CAKZMA010000911.1 GCA_937127375.1 uncultured Coleofasciculus sp.
TTATATCAGTCGTATGCGAATCCAATCTAGACGATCTGATGAATTTTGCCCAGAAATCGAGCGTTTCACCATCAAAAACCGTAATCAGTAATCAGCCATACTTTAGAGAGAGATCCCCGACTTGTTGAAGAAGTCGGGGATCTAAAAGTCGGAGAGCTAGAAATCGGGGATCTGGTACATTAACTAATCGCCATAGGAGATTTGAGAATTGAGATTTCGGATTTGCTTACGAAAGGCTCGTAGGGCAGGACTTCTACCAATCGTGCTACTTTGGGTGAGAACGTCTGCTACAAGGTCTAAAATCGGTAGTCCTGGGAATGTGGGACTGGTGGAAACTGACTGATATTGTCCTGATTGTAAGGTATAAATCTTCAGTTCGCCGCGATCGCACAGCCAAAGTTCGGGTACTGCTAAGCTAATGTAACCCTCCATCTGAGTTTTCGAGGTGACATCCACTTCAATAGCCAGATCGGGCGGTGGATCAACTGATAAATCGATGCGCTCTTTACCCACCATGACTTGATGATTTTGGATGTAAAAGCATTCATCCGGTTCAATGCCATAACCCATCTCCTGACGTTTGAAGGTGGTTGAACCAAAGCATTCACAGTCTATTTCTAATTCTTCTAATAGAATTTTGACTAAATCACCAATAATCGATTTTTCTCGCTCATGTTTGGGTAATGGCATCCGGATTTCTAGTGTTTTCTGGCTGTAGGCAATTCGAGCGGTGCGTTTTTCACCCAGCTCGTTCAAGATTTGTTCAAATTCTGACCAATCGACATCATGGATCAGCAATCGTTGACCGGGGGGTACGTCGAGTTGTCGGAGTTGAAGCGTGACCATGATGCAAAACCTAAACCTCTATCTTCTAATTTAAGTAGTCGGGGTCGATTATTTGAGCAACCGTCAAGAAAATGCCCAAGTATTTCTGCCGTGCTGCTTAGGGCGCGATCGCGCTTATAATTCAGATCATGGGGAAGCGGTACAGACGAATGAGCAACCATCCAGATTTTGACCAATACGGCTATCACGTTATTCAAGAGCTAGGACGCAACCGCGAAGCCGGACGGATTACTTACTTGGCAAAAGCCCTCAATTCCAACCAAAAGGTTGTGATCAAAGAGTTCCGCTTTGCCTTAGCGGATTCCAGTTGGTCAGGCTATAAAGCCTATCAACGGGAGATTGAAGTTTTGCAACAACTGGATCATCCCCGCATTCCTCGTTATTTAGATTCCTTTGAAACACCACAAGGCTTTTGCCTCGTGCAGGAGTATAAAAATGCGCCATCTTTAGCCCAACGACGTCGCTTTACTCCGGAACAGATTCAGCAAGTTGTGGTGTCAGTATTGGAAATTTTAATTGACTTGCAAAAACGGGTTCCGCCAATTATCCATCGGGATATAAAACCGGAAAATATCTTAGTAGACAACCAATCGAATGCTTATTTAGTTGATTTTGGCTTTGCCCGAATTCGGGGTGGGGACATGGCACTCAGTAGCGTAGCGGCTGGCACTCTAGGATTTATGCCACCAGAGGAACAGTTTGGTCGTCCCTTGACTGAGGCTTCTGATCTTTATAGTTTAGGAGTCACCCTGATTTGCTTACTCACGAACACGCGATCGCTCAATATCGGTAATTTAATTGATGATAACTATCGGTTTGATATCAAGAAATTAGTTCCCCAACTCAATCCTAGCTTTATCGCCTGGTTGGAGAAGATGGTGGAACCGAATGTGAAACAGCGCTTCAAGAATGCAGAGGTTGCGTTGGAGGCGCTTAAGTCAAAACGGTGGGTTGGTAAGGCTGATCGCGTCGAGAATTTAGTCGGTGTGAGCAAAGGGAGAACGCTAACTTATGTTGTGGGGTTAGCCACCTTGGGTATTGTCGCTTGGGTGGGAACAACTGTTATCACTCCTCAGCCAGAGAAGCAGTTGCTGGAGTCTCAGCCGGAAAGACGGTTGCTGGAGTCTCAACCAGAGAAGCAGTTGCTAGAAAGAAACAGATGTCTAGGATGTAATCTGCAGGGTGCTGACTTAGAGTATGCTAACCTGACGGGTGCTGGACTCAAGCATGCCAACCTCAAAGATGCCAACCTGAAGAGAGCTGGACTCGGGCATGCCAACCTTAAAGATGCCAACCTCGAGGGTGCTAACTTGGCGAGTGCTAACTTGGAGTATACCAATCTCAAAGATGCCAACTTGGAGGGTGCTAACTTAGCGGGTGCTAATTTGATAAACACCTCTTTAGAGGGAGCCAACCTCAAAAATGCCAATTTGATGGCTACCAACCTCCAGTATGCCATCCTGTGGGATGCTGACCTAGAGGGTGCTGATCTGACTAATGCTAACCTGACAGTTGCCCACTTAGGGAATGCTGATCTGGAGTATGCCAACTTGCTGGATGCCAACCTCAAAGGTGCCAACCTCAAAGGTGCCAACCTCAAAGGTGCGATTATGCCTGATGGAACCCAACATCCATAGATGAGATGTGTGTCGCAAGAAGGGTACTTTAGAGGCAAGTGTTTTGGCTGTCTTGTCAACGTTTTGAGAGACAAAACTTGTGTATTGCTCCTATCGTTTCATTCCTCCAAAATACAACACCGACATGGGGTGCATGTCAACGCGAGTAGGTTGGGTTGAGGAACGAAACCCAACTCCCTTGGTTAACTTGAACATTTTATGCTGTCCCTGACATGGCTGCGCGATAATCCCATGAGAACTTCTGTTGATGCCAGATGCTGTAATATAACCGGGTATTGCCCCAGACAAAAGGACACATCGACTTATAATTATGCAACCTACTACTAATAACTTAATGGGAAAAGTTAAAACGACCCTAGTTATCACTAATCGTATTGATCAAGCTAATGCCGAAGATGGTCTAATTCCTGCTGATCGAGTGCGTTCTATCACCTTGACTAACGTTTTAGTCGATACGGGAGCCACAACCTTGTGTCTACCTAAATCTATCATTAATCAGTTAGGATTAAAACTCCTTAAAGAAGTCGATGTCGCCACAGCTACGGGAATTGGCAAAGCGAGAATCTTTCAAGATGCCAAAATCTCTCTGTTGGGACGAGAAGGAACATTTGAATGTTTGGAACTTCCAGGAGGAAGTGATCCCTTACTAGGCGTTATCCCACTGGAAGCATTGGGAATTGAACTGGACTTGAAAAATCAAACCTTAAAACTATTACCCATTAGCCCAACTGAAACCTATTTTACCATCCTTTAAGTAGCTGCAATTGTTAGTAAAGCCTTGAGAATCAAACAAAGGTACGTTGCGCCTGGGTCAAGATGTCTTGGTTAGGGTTAAA
>CAKZMA010000912.1 GCA_937127375.1 uncultured Coleofasciculus sp.
ACATCTGTTATTGAGTTGGAGTCGAGGTAAAGCTTAGTTAGATTAGAAAGTCCAGCCAAAGGGCTAACATCTGTTATTGAGTTGTTGTTAAGGTAAAGCTTAGTCAGATTGGAAAGTTCAGCCAAGGGGCTAACATCTGTTATTGAGTTAGACTCGAGGGAAAGTACAGTCAGATTGGAAAGTCCAGCCAAAGGACTAATATCTGTTATTGAGTTGGAGTCGAGGTAAAGCTTAGTCAGACTGGAAAGTCCAGCCAAAGGACTAATATCTGTTATTGAGTTGTCCCAGAGCTGAAGCTCAGTACGACTCAACAGAGTTGCATCAGCTTGAGAACAATCACTTGTGCCTGCTTGTTCTAACAGTATATAGACTGTTTTTCTCGTTTCATCTGACAAGCTCCCACCGTTCAGACACCACTCTTTAAAAGAACTCCCCAGACTGGGTTCGGCTGCTATTGCCACCCCACATCCTAATCCCCATATACTTAAGGAGAGGGCGAACACACTAATCCATTTCATTCCTGATTGCACGATTAACCTTCCTTCGGTGGTTTTGGTTTCCGTTCAAAGGCTTGGATACTAGGCTGATCCAGTATGAATCCCTGTTTTGTTCTGGCTCCCATCTTACCGCTAATCGCGTCGTCACCCAAAACTGTTGAACTAATTCAACAGTTTGTCCAGACGGTTCGGCAAGACATATAAGAGACGCTTACCCGGATTTGGGGCGATTGCGGGATTTTCCGACAAGCGTTTGAGATGCTTGTCACCAATGGGCATAGTAAGTCCAAAAGAGCCTCTTTATTTTAATCTATCCCGATTTCTTGCTTGATGGCTTGAGATTGCTCAAATAATTCTCTGGCTTTCTGTTCTTGTCCTAAGGCGCGGTAAACTAGTCCTAAACTGCTTAGAGTTCCCGCTTCGCTTCTTCTATCGCCAATTTCTTGAAAGATTAGCAAAGCTTGCTGAAAAAATTAAATCGCTTTTTCGTATTGGGATAGACGTTGATCAGCTGATCCAAAATTATTGAGGGAAGCCGCTTCACTTTGCCTATCACCAATTTTTTGATAAATAGATAAGGAATTTTGGAAAGAAAACTTAACACTGGACTTTAGACTAATTCAACAGAGCCTTCCCAAGACTCTATAGCCCTTGGGGTCGGGGTTTCAAGCCTTCGTTGCTTGTAATTCAGTTTCTTCAAATGCCAAAATTTAGTCTAAAGTCCAGTAATTAACTGCCCAAAGAATAATCAAGGTAAAAAGCTGCTGTTGAAGATTTTGGGTTTATGCGTAAGCGCAAAAAGATAACCTGACAATCAGTGGGTGTACAATGTACACCCTTGAACGGATTTGGACTTTGGCATAATGGCACAAACAGATACTAGCAGCCTAGATTGGAAGTAGAACCGTCAGACATAGTTGCACCACACAAGTTTGCACCTGATAAATCCACATCATTCAATTTTGCCTCACTGAGATTGGCATTGCTTAAATCTGCACCGTCTAGTAAGGCATCTTCCAAGTTGACCCCTGTCAAGGTCGCATTTCTCAGGTTCACATTACGTAGGTTAGTGTAAAATTTTGTACCTCTGTTGCTAATAGGAAAACCAATTGCAAGATCAAGCAAAAATTCACCAAAACTGTAATTACCAGGTATATCCTGCAAACGAATTGAAATATCGCTGAGGTTTGCTCTTTCCAAGTTTGCTCCTTCTAGGTTTGCTCTTTCCAAGTTTGCACCTTGAATGTTGGCATCTTCCAAGTTGGTATTTCTTAGATCAGCATCTTGTATCAAAGTAGGTGCAATCAATTTGGCTCCCTTGAGATTAGCCAGTTGTAGATTAGCACCTTGTAGATTCGCAGCACTCAGGTCTGCACCTTCCAAGCTCGACTCAGTAAGCGAGGCTAAGGTGAGATTACTTCCTGTGAGAACCGCTTCAGCGAGATTAGCTTGGCTGAGTTTTGCGCCAACCAGGTAAGCTCTCACAAGTGTGGTACCTTGTAGATTGGCTCCTTGCAGACTCGCACCTTCCAAGTTAGCCTCATTTAAATTAGCACCAGCCAAGTCAGCACCGCGTAGATCACACCGTATACATTCTTTAGTTTCTAATAATCGCTGTACTGGAGAAGAGAAATTTGAGAGAGTGTTTACTTGGCTCTGGGATAAGAGTTCTGCGGATGTAGGAGTTAGACTGAGTTGAGTGTTTAGAGAATTTGGGAGGTTTTCATTGGTGAGAATTGTCAGAAATTTGGTACGATTGCCTTGATTAGAATCGGGTTTCACAAGGTAGCCAAATTCTAACCTGTGAACTTTATTCCAAATTTGGTAATTCTGAGCAAAGACAGTCTCAAAAAGGATTTTAATCTCTAAACTGGGAAGTTGGTTATCCAAAAACTCAATGGGTTCTCCTTCTTCATCCTCCAGGTATACAGTCAAACTTTCTTCTGTTGCCACTACCTTGCACTTCCCACTTTGATTACTATTGCCAGAAAGTAAGGAACAGCCAGCCTCTTCACCACTGCGTTCATCTAAGGGAATGGGAATTTCCAGTCCTTTACATTGAGAATTGAGGGGAAATTTTGAGCAAAGAATGTATAGTTCCCGCCGAGAAGTTTCTTTATTCTGAGCAGATGTAGGATAGGCAATGAGGATGGCAGCTAAAAGTATGACAGATGCAATTTTCTTATGTTTCATGGAATGTAGCCTGTTGAATACTAGTGTCAGGTAATTTCTCATAACCACTCTAGAAGAGCCAAGAGGATTTAAGTCTGATACTACAAGTTGTTCTATATTTTTATTGCCCAGTCTTTTATTGCAACAATTGCTAGGTTTAACAAATGAGCTGAATGTCTCATTAATAGCATCAATAAATCGTCTTTTCATTTGCCGTATTTTCGTATTAGCAGGATGCTGTTGTGCTTTGATGACTAGCTGCCTGAGTTCTTCATTGAGTTGCTGATTTCCCATCATAATATCAAGATACTCGAATCCCTATAACTCTGGTTGATCAAATCATCTGCTTTGATCTAGTAGTCGGGTTCCAGTCGAGACGATTATGCCAAACTCCAGTTTTTGTTACAAAACTTAATACTATTCCCAATTTTCTCACCCTTGTGCAGAAAAATGTGGCTTCTGGGACGAATAGAGCTATAGAAGTAGGGGTTGGGTTCCCAAACCCTTACTGCTCTGCTGTGTTATGCGCTGCTTGAGATCAGTTAATAAGTTAAGCTGTCATGCATTTAAATTGGGTATTAGTAGCGAGCTCTCTGGCTCGCACTACAAGGATTGCGCCATTATTGATATTAAGGTTTAAATGCCGAACA
>CAKZMA010000913.1 GCA_937127375.1 uncultured Coleofasciculus sp.
CGTAGGGTGGGCAATGCCCACCTTATTTATCGCTAATCAGAGAATTATTGTTCAATCCAGCTTGAGTCATAATAGAAACCAGTGTCTACTGAATTCTATGTTGATGTTAGCTACAGTTCAGGGAAATTCTTGCTAGCGTTAAAGTGTTAGTTGTGAGTAATCAGATACGTGAAAGAGACTAGTGGGGAGTTATCTCAAAACAATGCCCTGGAGAGTCGCGAAGGGTCCAAGCTCTCTGCCTTGTGGTCGCGCTTGAAGCGCATTGGTAGTTTCGCGTTGAAATATCCAGAATGGCTGACCAGTTTCGCTATTCTTGTTTTGTTTGTGGGGATTCAGCTAGGAGCTAAAGGGATTGACGTACTCGGAGTTCAGCTCAAAATTGAAGCACTGAAGATTCTGCTCAAGCCTTTGGAACAGGCGGAGCTAAGTGCCTATGATGGGTTGATGCAATTGCGACCCTCATTACCGCCAGACCCGCGTCTGTTGATGGTCGAGGTAACGGAGAAAGACATTCAATCCCTACAGCAGTGGCCCATGAGCGATGCGGTGATGACGCAGCTACTGCAAACCCTACAGCAGTATGAGCCTGCGGTGATTGGTCTAGATATTTATCGGGATATTGCCATACCCCCCGGTCATGCTGAGTTATCCGAGTTCCTGCAAAGGAGTGATAATATCATCCCCATTTGTCAAATCAGTGAAAGTGAAAATCGAGGCACTCTTCCACCCCCAGGCGTTCCCGAGTCACGGGTTGGCTTCGCCGATTTAGCCATTGATGAAGGCGGCGTCGTGCGCCGAGCGCTGTTGTTTCACACCCTGGACATTGAGTCCGGTTGTACAACCCAACTTTCCTTTAGCTTTCAGCTAGCCAAGCACTATCTGGAACAAAAAAGAATCGAACCCCAAATTACACAAGACGAGCAACAGTACCTGAAATGGGGTGACGTTGTTTTCAAGCCTCTAAAGCAAGCGTCAGGCGGTTACCAACAGGCTGATACTGGTGGCTATCAAATTTTATTGAATTACCGCTCTGGGGACAAGCTAGCTGATAGCGTCACCTTGACTGAGGTTCTCGAAGGTAACCTTGATCCCAGCTTAGTTCAAGACCGCATCGTCTTAATTGGAATCGCCGCCCCCAGTGAAAAAGATAGATTTTCCACGCCTTATACTTCACAGGGGCTAATTATTGAGACAATGCCGGGAGTGGTCATCCATGGTCACATCGTCAGTCAACTGCTCAGTACCGTTCTGAATGGACGCCAGCTTTTTTGGTTTTGGCCCAATTGGGTCGAAGTTATCTGGATTTGGGGTTGGTCGTTCACAGGCGCTATTCTGGTGCGAGTCACCCGCAATATCTGGCAAATGCTTTTCGCTGAGATGCTAGCGCTTGGTCTTTTGGGCGGCGTATCCTTTATGGTGTTTCTGGAGGCAGGTTGGATACCCGTGATGATACCAGCCTTGGGACTGGTGATGTCATCTACAGGGGTCTTGGCTTATAGCGCCTACCAAAATCAGCAAGAACGCGCCCATTTTGCCCGTCTACTCCAAGAACAGGAAAATAATCTCATTGCCCTTCAGGGTTTATTACAAGATACAACCAGCTTTGCTCCCACCACTCAGGAGGATGAAGATAATGATCAGACTCTGATTGCAGAACAGCAAGAGGTAACCCTAAGTGAAGAAACGGCTATTGCCCCATCGCAGCAGGATGGGGATGGAGAAACGGCAATTTGGACGCCTGATGCAGCTGTGAGCCAACCTGCGCCAACGGTTAAACCATCTGACAATCCCAACCTTTTAGCCGGACGCTATAAGATTAATCGGGTTCTTGGTTCTGGGGGATTTGGTCTCACCTATTTAGCTGAAGATAGCCACAGACCGGGTAAACCCAAATGTGTGGTCAAGCATTTAAAACCAGCCCGTCGCGATGAACGATTTCTTGCCATTGCCAGACGCCTCTTTCATACAGAAGCAGAAATATTAGAAAAGTTGGGCAGACATCCTCACATTCCCCAGTTGCTGGCATATTTTGAAGAAAGTCGGGAATTCTATCTTGTCGAAGAATACATTAAAGGAGATTCACTCAGCGACGAGTTACCTGTAGATAAGCGAATGCCAGAAGAGCAAGTGGTCAAGTTAATCAAAGGTCTCTTAGAAATTATGGTGTTTATCCATGAACATAATGTTATTCACCGGGATATCAAACCCAGTAACATTATTCGTCGCCAAACCGATGGTCAATTGGTGTTAATTGATTTTGGGGCAGTCAAACAGATTCAACCTCAACAAAAACTGGATCAGGAACATGATACCCAGGAACATAATACGGTGGCGGTTGGTACTCGTGGCTATGCACCGTCAGAACAATACGCTGGACATCCGACTCTGAGTAGCGATATTTATGCGGTTGGGGTGATTGGGATTCAAGCTTTAACGGGCATTCCTCCTCACCAGTTAGTCCTGGATTCAGAGACAGGGGAAATTAGCTGGCGTCATTTGGCAAATGTGAGTGACGAATTCGGTGAAATATTAGAAAAAATGGTGCGCTACTACTTCCTGGATCGATATCAGTCTGTGACAAAAGTGTTAGAGGATTTAAGTACCTTGTCATCTTAATCTTAGAGCAAGTTGCGTTCTATTATGTCATTGGAGAGCGAAGTGAAGAGGCAAGAGGAGGCGATTGAAATCGCTGCTACACAAGCAAAGTCCGCCTGCGCGGACTGGGTTATAACGGGGGTAGGTAACCCGGATTGGGTATCTTATCACTTCCAGGCATACTGACGGCATTTTCACAAGCAAACATCACATCATTGGCATACCCATTCAGACTGCCATTCCAGCATAAAGCGTTCCAAGAAGCCACAGTGATTTTTAAGGTTGGATCGAGTTTCTGTGCCCTTTGATAAAAGGCGATCGCGCTTCCTCTAATTCCTGCTTCTTTGCCTTCCTATTCCACCCTTTTCCACCCGTTGTCCCTTTTTGATTAAACCCAACACACATAAAATGGCTTTTTTGTCAAATTTGCCTCGGTCTGAGTCGAGCAAATTAAGTCATGTAAGATGCTTGTAGTGGTTCCATGACCCATGAAGTTTTCTGCCCTGTTAAATTTGATGAACGTTAAATGATTAAAACCGAAGCGTAAAGACGAAAAGTTTTCCTTATCTCAGTCAGGTGGTGATTGTACCGTTTGGCTGGTGGATTATCGCCAATGCGATCGCACATCCATTATGTATGTTCAATGTACCGTTGGTTGTCGGGGCGCCCAACCTGCGCCCCGACAGGGGTGGATTAGGATGAAGTGATGCCAATCAGCCTCAAACCCTTACAAATGACAAATGACAGACTAAGAAGCCCAGAGAACTAAGCCGGGTTCATAGAGACTAGAAAGATGTTTGTGTTTGGGAAAGACCCGGAGAGACAAACCTTGTAAGCCACTGGCACTATAACTGATATCAGCCGTATAAATACTGATATTGTGTTCGTCAGTTCCCTGGTAATCCATCACCACGGGTACGCCATTAACAATTTGCCCATCGGCATTGACTGAACCTTGGTAGAGTTCGACTTGGACATCATCAGCCGTTAGTCCAGCTAGGTTGATGCGGCTTTTCACCGCAACCGATTGATTGACCATGAGATCACTGGGAGCACCAATGTCAATGTCTTCAACTTTAATCCTGTACCACTGTTCAAATAAGTGTTGCTTCCACTGAGCGAGTTCTTTCACTGGTTGGTAACCTTCGCTCGTCATCGCCTTGTAGCGTTCGCTGGCTGGGAAATAACCCCGCATCGCATAATCTCGGAGCATACGAGCGGTATTAAAGGTAGGACAGTTGAGTCGGATTGTATCTTTCATCTTGGCAATCCACCCACGCGGTAATCCTTCATTATCGCGATCATAGAACAAGGGGACAATTTCCTGTTCCAATAAGTCGTAAAGGGCGTTGGCTTCTATCTCATCTTCGTACTCAGGATTATCGTATTCTTCCCCATGACCGATGGGCCAACCGGTTCGCACGTAATCGGCTTCGTCCCACCATCCATCAAGGATACTGACATTCATCAGACCATTCATGGAACCCTTCATCCCAGAGGTTCCCGATGCCTCACGGGGGCGACGGGGAGTATTTAACCAGATATCACACCCCGATACCATCAGTCGGGCGATGTGAATGTCATAGTTGGGAACAAAGACGACAGAGTTATCCAATCCCGCTTCGCGAATCGTATGAATAATCTTGCGGATGAAATCTTTCCCTGGCATGTCTTTGGGATGGGCTTTACCTGAAATGACAAACTGAACTTTTCGTTTTCGTTCTTTATCGCCTTGGATAATTTTTTTAATTCGATCCAGATCTCGTAGGAATAAGTTTGCCCGCTTATAAGTCGCAAACCGACGTGCAAAGCCAATGGTCAAAATGCTGGGATCTAAAACCTCACGCGCCCGATCAATTTCGGCAGGGGTAGCGCCGCGATCGCGCAAATGGTACTGTAAGCGTTCCCGTACAGACATAACCATTTGAGACCGACAAGCTTGGTGATTGCGCCACAACTCCTCATCCGGAATAGAAGCAACCCGATCCCACAAGGGATCTTCTGCCTTGCGGCTTGACCAGTTCGGACCCAGGTAGCGATCATACAGTTCCTGGTTTGCCTTTGCCACGACGCTGCGAGCATGGACACCATTCGTAATCGAGGTAATCGGGACTTCATCGAGAGGCAGATCAGACCACAGTCCATGGAACATCTTCCGCGACACGTCCCCATGCAATCGGCTGACACCATTAATAAAGCTAGAGGTTTTAATGGCTAATGCTGCCATGCTAAAGGGGGATTCCAAATTTCCCGTATCTTCTCGTCCCAACCCCAGAAATTCTTCCCGCGACAAGCCAAAGATATTCGCATAATGACCCACATAGTACATTGCCTTATCGGGAGGAAATAGGTCAAATCCCGCCGAGACAGGCGTATGGGTGGTGAATAGTTGGGTTGACTGAGCCAATTGTTTGGCTTCGGTAAAGCTTAACCCTTCTTCCTCGATATATCGACGGATGCGTTCCAGAATTAAAAAGGCGGAGTGACCTTCGTTGAGGTGATAAACGTTGACCTTGTATCCCAAGGCTTTTAAGGCTCTAATCCCACCAATCCCTAACATCATCTCTTGGTGAATCCGCATATCCAGATCACCCCCATAAAGTCTATCGGTGATATCTTGGTCGTAGGGATTATTGGGTTCAATGTTGGTATCCAGCAGATACAAGGAAACCGTTCCCACTTGCACGCGCCAGACGCGAGCATAAACAGTACGACCTGGATATTCGACGGCAATCCGCACTTGTGAACCATCCTCATGGCGCTCTAAGTGCAGCGGCATATTGTAAAAGTCATTAATGGGATAGCGCTCTTGTTGCCAACCATCTGCATTCAGGTATTGGGCGCAATATCCTTCTTGATAAAGTAAACCGACTGCCACTAAAGGCAAACCCAGGTCAGAGGCAGATTTGAGATGATCGCCAGCCAGAACACCCAAACCACCGGAATATATGGGCAGACAATCGACTAACCCATACTCGGCACAGAAGTAGGCATAGCATTCCTTTTCATCGCTGTTGCCACGATGTTTACGATACCATGTCCGTTCCTTGAGGTAGTCGTCTAACTGTCGAGATGCTCGTTCCATTTGTGCCAGAAACCCATCATCTTCAGCCACTTGTTCCAGACGGGCTTGGCTAATCATCCCCAACATCAAAACGGGATTATGGCGAGTGGATTCCCAGAGTTTACGGTCTAGGCGTCGGAACAAGTCTTTTGTCTCCACATTCCAGTCCCAATGCAGGTTATATGCCAGCTTGCGTAAGGGTTCCAGGGCTTCTGGCAAAGCGGGAGAAACGTTAAAAGTGCGAATAGGCTGCATAGAGCGACAAAATTCTAAGTTTTACAGCAAAGCGATGGTGCAGGCTCCCTCGTGATTTATCCGAGGAATGAAACCAAGCAAGGCGTTCAGCCGTTGCAACTTTAGTTGCGAGTGTTAACGATCTTGCTTCGACGCCGCTCACCAACCTTGTGCTAAAATCTTATCACGAGCTTAAAGCGATAAAATGATTGTCTACGAAGGGAAGCTAAAAGGTAAAGAGTACCAATATAGAAGGCTTGATGAAGCCATCCGCACTGGTCTGTTTATCCGTAATGCTTGCCTCCGATATTGGGAAGACGGTCATGCTAAGAGTCGCAATGACTTATCTAAGTATTGTGCAGTCCTGGGCAAAAATAAAGAATTCCCTTGGGCGGGAAAATTAAACTCTCAAGCCCGACAAGCCATGGCGGAACGGACTTGGGCTAGTATTGCCAGATTCTTTGACAACTGTAAAAAGAAAATTCCGGGCAAAAAAGGTTATCCCAAGTACAAAAAGAATCGTCCATTACATGGTTCTGTAGAGTACAAAACATCAGGTTGGAAGCTGTCAGAGAATCGTGACCACATCACATTTACTGACGGGTTCAAGGCGGGAGAGTTCAAGCTCTACGGGACTCGCTACTTAGACGACTACCAACTCAACCAGATTAAAAGAGTTAGGGTAGTGCGCCGCGCCGATGGCTATTATGCTCAGTTTTGTATAGACCATGACAGGACTGAAGATAAAAAGCCAACGGGCAATACTGTAGGATTAGATGTTGGGTTAAACCACTTCTATACCGACTCAAAGGGTCAAACGGTTGATAATCCGAGATTTCTGAGGAAGTCAGAAAGGCAACTAAAACGTCTCCAGAAGCGGGTATCTAGGAAGTTTAAGAAGGCTGACGCCGTGAGCGTCAGCCGAACGGGGCAACCACAGTCTAATAACTACAAGAAGGCTAAGCGGAAGCTAGCCAAAAAGCATTTAAAAGTCAGTAGGCAGCGTAAAGACTTTGCGGTAAAGACTGCATTGTGCGTAGTCCGGTCTAACGACTTGGTAGCTTATGAGGACTTGCAAGTGCGGAATATGGTCAAAAATCATCACCTGGCGAAGTCGATTTCAGATGCGGCTTGGTCAGAGTTTAGGTGCTGGCTTGAGTATTTTGGCAAAGTATTCGGTGTAGCGACGGTTGCGGTTAAACCACACTACACCTCCCAGCATTGTTCCAACTGCGGTTGTGTTGTGAAAAAAACACTCTCAACTCGAACACATAAATGTAAGTGTGGATGTGTTTTAGACCGTGACTGGAACGCAGCAATTAACATACTCAAGGAAGCACTTCGTACTGTAGGGCATACAGGAACATTCCAAAAAGACTGGATAAACGCTTCGGGACAACTCGCCCTATAGCAGTATTGATGAAAGTCAATACTCGCTTGGTGATTGGATGAACGAAGAATCCCCCGTCTTTCAAGCGGGGGAGTGTCAAACAAAGGATGAGACTTTTAATACTGTTTTCGGAACAGACTTGGGTTCATCGGTGTTAGTTTAACGCTAAAGTGCCATCGGCAACGGGTTGAGAAGCATCCATTGCTTCAAGGTCTATTTACGCTCAAAAGCTTATAGAGACGTGCCTTGGCGCGTCTTGGAACTCGCCGTTGAGGAAAAAAGTCTGATATCTATGAGGATCTAAACTCAAACCCTGTTGGGTATCGTACCTTCATCCTGAGCGTGAGTAGAGTTTGCCTATCAACAAGGAGACCACCATTGGGTATGATTAGAAAAGTTGTTGCAAAACGCAACACAATCGCCAATTCGATGATTCATACCTCTGGGAGATATTCAAGATGCTGACACTCAAGATTGTGGTCTATATCGTTGTTGGTATTTTCGTTGCCTTATTTGTGTTTGGCTTCCTGTCAAACGATCCGGCTCGTAACCCCAAGCGACGGGATTTGGAGTAAATTATACTTTGCTTCATCCCTGAGTTTTGCAAAGGGGCGAGGCGTATCTCGCCCCGCTGTGATTAGGCGCGGTAAGGGGATACGCTTCGGATTTGTTCCTTCGACCGTTATTGTTGAAAAATGCCCCAACCCGTTCAGCCGCCTGAAACTCCTGCCATTATTCAATCGTTAACGACTGAGGACGCGGTTGCTCCCCTTTCGTCCTCTCGTCTGAGTTCAGTACCGACTCGCCTTCACCAGCAAACGCCAAAGGGATTGGCGACACCAACCCCACCCGAAACGTTACCGCCAGAGTTTTCATCAGATATAGCATCTTCACAGGCTGCCCGGCTAGGACGGTCAGTTTCTGCCCGTTATTCTGCCCAAGAGAACCCAGGAACAGAGGTGTCACAGAGCAGAGATGCCAAGACGAGTTTAGCGGCTCATGATTTGCCGTCAAACCGCACCGGAGACTCCCGCGATCGCACGCCGCCACCCCCAATATCAAGTCCGGTGGAATCCTCAAAGTTAAGTGGAAACAATGCAGAGGCTCCCAGTCAAAGGCTTCAAGGAAATGAGGTAAAAGGACATGAGGACTTTTTAGACGCACAGGATAAGATACCTGCTCACCGCTCAATAAATACGGCTAATCCACCTCAACAAAAGTTGGTCACCACCTGCGAACCAGCAGGCGAGCAGAGGAGCAATGTAGAGACGTGCCATGGCACGTCTGGGAGCAAGCTAGCAGAAGAGATGGGAACGGCGGCAGATTTGCAGCCCTGTTGCACGAGTCAAACGGCAAATGCCCAGTCTGACCCGATCTCAACTACACTAGATCCGTCATTGACTATAGGTCAACAACCAAGGACTAATGACCAAACAAAGGCAGAAGAGAGTTATAAGGCAGAAGGCAGAAGGCAAAGGACACAAGGGATTGATTCCGATGCTTTGAGCACGAACTTAACCTCTGAGACAACGAATGCGAACCCGGTAGGTTTCTCTGCCGTAACCCTGGAACTCTCAAACGTTGAACGTATCATCACTCAAGAGCGGGGAGGTGAGATGAGAGAGTTTGAATTTACACCTCCCCCATCCGATCCTCCAACATTACCTAACCCAGCGATAGTCCCTGCACCGGATCTTCATCAGCGACAGCCGCGATCGCAAACCTCCGAGCCAACCCCTGATGCTTCCGCCTCAGAAGATACTGAACCTGCGGCTCCCGGTCCGATCACAGGGGTGCTGGAACTCACCGCCGATCAACAGGAATATGATCAACAACGACAGGTAATTACCGCCCAAGGCGATGTCCTGTTGCGGTTTCGCGGCGCTTTGCTGGAAGCGGATCGCGTCCAAGTTAACCTACCGAATCGGATTTTGGTGGCGGAGGATAATGTGGTGTTGACGCGAGGGGAACAAGTGTTACGAGGTCAACGCTTTGAGTATTCCTTTGTCCAGGATAGCGGCGTAATTTTTGATGCCAGTGGGGAATTATATGTCCCAACATCAGGTTCAGATTTGACAATTTTACCGTCTCCTGCTGATCCGAATGCTCCCGAAGAACAACGACCAATTAGCGATCGCGTTCTCAGCAATCAACCCCTGCAAGATATAACCAATCCAGGTTTTTACTCCTTCTTTCTCGGCGGAAGCTTCGGCACAACCACTACGGGAAATTTCTCGAATGTCGTTTCGGGTGCGCCACAGGCTGCAGGAACAATCAACCGATTCCGCTATGAAGCCGATCGCATTGACTTTGAAGGTTCAGAAGCGATCGCTCAAAATGTGCGGATCACCAATGACCCCTTTTCCCCACCTGAACTAGAATTACGAGCACAAACAGCTCGATTTCGCCGGATTTCGCCCTTAGTAGATGAAATCGTTGCTACTCGTCCCCGGTTGGTATTTGACCAAGGGTTATCCGTACCCACATTTCGCAATCGGGTGGTAATTGATCGTCGGGAACGGGAACCGGGTTTACTTCAGTTTGGCTTCGATGATGATGATCGTGGCGGTTTATTTATTGAGCGATCCTTTAATATTGTCAATACTCCAGGGGTACGATTTAAAGTCACCCCCCAATACTTTCTCCAGAGAGCCGTCCTTGGTGAAAGAAACCCCAATACCGCAGACAAAGATGATAATGGTCTTTTAAACCCCTCCTCCTTCGGTCTCAAAGCCCGACTAGATGCCACCTTCACCCCCCGAACCACCCTACGGGCTTCAGCCACCTTCACCAGCCTTGATCCCAATGAATTGGACGAAGAACTCAGAGCCAGTGTGAGACTCCAACAGGTTATCGGTACGGGTTTACCCCATAACTTGAATCTGGAATATAGCTTTCGCGATCGCCTGTTTAATGGTTCCTTGGGCTTTCAAACCGTGCAGCAGAGTCTGGGAGCGGTGATCACATCCCCAGTAATTCGCTTAGGGGACACAGGGATCAATCTTACCTATCAAGCAGGGATTCAGGCAATTAACGCTAGGACAGATCGACAAGACTTGCTACCTCCCCCTCCACGAGAGAATAACCGCATCGACTTGACGCGCTATCAAGCCAGTGCATCGTTGAGCCGAAGTTTCACACTCTGGCGAGGTGAGGCTTTGCCCTTAACTCCCACCGAAGGATTACGATATACACCCAGACCTGTAGTTCCTTTTTTGGCAGTGCGGGGAGTAGTCACCGGGGTGGCTAGCGCCTATAGTAGTGGCGATACCCAGGAATCCCTCAGTGGTACAGTTGGGCTTGTAGGTCAGCTTGGGCATTTTTCCCGACCCTATCTCGACTACACTCGATTTAACCTCAGCTACACTCAGGTTGCACGGGGTAACTTATCCCCATTTCGGTTTGACCGAGTGGCTGATAGAATTGTGCTTTCTGCTGGCATCACCCAACAAATATACGGTCCGTTTCTGGCTGGTTTTCAGACCTCTTTCAATTTGGACACGGGTGAGGAAATCAGTACGGATTTATTCTTGGAGTACAGCCGTCGCACGTACAGTATTCTCCTACGCTACAATCCAGTTCAGGAGTTAGGTTCAATTAGCTTACGAATTAATGATTTTAATTGGAATGGAAACCCAGGACTGTTTGACGGTTCTGCCATTCGCCCAGTCGTACAGGGGGTAACTCGCTAAAGGTCATTTGTCATTCGTCATTTGTCAGGGAATAGGCAATAGGCAATAGGCAATAGGCAATAGGCAATAGGCAATAGGTAAGGTAGAGTTTTGAGTTAACTTCCCCCGCTCCCCCCGCTCCCCCAGCTCCCCTAGCTCCCCCAGCTCCCCTAGCTCCCCTAGCTCCCCCATCTGAGTAGCAACCCCATTGCCCCAGAAGAAGGT
Organism: uncultured Coleofasciculus sp.; assembly: GCA_937127375.1. Classification (GTDB taxonomy): domain Bacteria; phylum Cyanobacteriota; class Cyanobacteriia; order Cyanobacteriales; family Coleofasciculaceae; genus Coleofasciculus. Next base: position 11,180 of record CAKZMA010000913.1, read on the forward strand.
TAAGCTAGGGAAAAAAGGCAATCTCAATAGCTGGCTCGGTGCAGAGCGCGGACTCTTGGTAAAATCAATGGCTGATTTCTTCCCCTGAAAAAATAGATATGGTATGATGATAAATTTTATTAGCAAAAATAATTTCCAATCTTCCGGAGAAGCTTACCTTAAATAGTATATTCTGGTAAGAAAAGGTGAAAACAATGCGACATCAAGCCGTCAAAGTGAGGCTATACCCGACAACTGAACAACAAGTGATACTAGCTCAACACTTTGGCTGTAGCCGTTGGTGGTGGAATCATGCGCTTAATTTGTGCATTGAAACCTATCAGGCAACGGGTAAGGGCTTAAGTCAGTCTGCATTGAATGCATTTTTACCTAAGCTTAAAAAACAGGAGGGGACTGAATGGTTATCTGAATGTTACTCTCAAGTGTTGCAGGCTACTACACTTAACCTGGTAACTGCCTATAAAAACTTTTTCGAGGGTAGAGCTAGATATCCAAGGTTCAAGGCTAAAAAGAATAGACAGTCTATTCAGTATCCCCAGTCAGTTAAGGTTATTGATGACAGCCTTAAATTTCCCGGTCGCGTTGGCGTAGTCAAGGCTAAATTACACCGACCCATAGAAGGAACAATCAAGACGGTAACGGTGAGCATGACGCCATCAGGGAAGTATTTTGCGTCCGTCTTGACCGAGGTAGAAGGGGATAACCCACCTGTTAGCACCGATGGCAAAGTAGCTGGGATTGATCTAGGGCTGAAGGATTTTGCCATTGTTAACGATGGGGTCAAGACCTCTAAGTTTGCCAACCCTAAGCACCTAGCCAAACATGAGCGCAACCTCAAGCGGAAGCAACGGAAATTAGATAGAAAGGAGAAGGGAAGCAAGTCAACAGATAAAGCCAGGAAACTGGTGGCTAGGGTTCACGAGCGAGTTAGTAATGTCCGTCAAGACTACCTGCATAAGCTATCCAGAAAGCTTGTTGACGAAAACCAAGTCATCGTAGTCGAAAGTCTAAATACCAAAGGCATGGTTCGTAACCACAAACTAGCTGCATCTATTTCTGATGTTGGCTGGGGTATGTTTGTCAACTTCTTATCTTACAAGCTCGAAAAAGAAGGTAAGGTACTGGTGGAAATTGACCGATGGTTCCCTAGCTCAAAACTCTGCTCAAACTGCCATTATCAAGTTGATGAGATGCCTTTAGAGGTTAGGTCATGGACTTGCCCTAGCTGTGGCACTCACCACGATAGAGACGGTAACGCTTCAGCAAATATCAGGGCGGAAGGCATCAGAATGCTTCGACAGGCTCAGCAACATTTATCGGTCTCAGGGACTGGGACTGCTGCTGATGGAGGGGATGTGAGACCGAAGCTTGGGCGTAAATCCAAGCTGACGCAATCCCCTGTGAGATCAGAAGCTCAGGCTTCTACGAAGTAAGCCTGAGTAGTTCACCTTATTGTTTCTAACTCAAGCAGAGACCGGAGTACACAGAATGAGTCAGGCAGATAAACTCAAATTATTGATAGTGGACGATGAGCCTGACAATTTAGATTTATTATATAGAACCTTCCGACGAGAGTTTCGGGTTTATAAAGCGGATGGGGCGATGAGCGCTCTGAGCATTTTGGATGAACAGGGAGAAATGGCGATCATTATCTCTGATCAACGGATGCCCGTGATGAATGGTACAGAATTATTAGGGAAAACAGTTGATCGCTTCCCGGATACAATTCGGATTCTGTTAACGGGCTATACCGATGTTGAAGATTTAGTCGAAGCCATTAACTCCGGCAAAGTTTTTAAGTATATTACCAAACCCTGGAATCCGGAAAGTCTGAAAGTCATCGTTCAACAAGCAGCCGATACGTACCGAGTTCTCAAACAAAGAACTAATGAACTGAGTCGCGCTTTACGCCGCGAAGAACTCTTTAATGTCGTGACAACAGCCATTCGTGAGTCGCTAGACTATGGCAGTATGTTGCAAACCGTTGTCACCACAATTGGTCAAACCTTCGAGGCGACGAGTTGTATCCTGCAACCTGTCGATGGTAATCACCTGATTTCAGACTCATATTCTTACCAAGCTAAGTCAACAAAAGATTCTGAATCGTTACCTGATGTTGAACCGATTGTGCAGAATGTGTTGGAAAACTGGAAAACCCAGCTTATTCAACAGCTCAGTGATGGTAATCATTCGGTGCATCTAGTTGTTCCTCTGATCTGGCAACAACAGCTATTGGGCGTGTTATCCCTTTATAAACAACAGTGTGATCAGCCTTGGATGTCAGAGGATATTAAACTCATCGAAGCTGTCGCTGAACAGGCAGCGTTAGCCATTTCTCAGGCAAAACTCTACCAACGCACTCAATTACAAGCCGAACAGATGCGGGCTGAATTGGAGGTAGCTCGCCAGATTCAAAATAATTTGTTGCGCCAAAGTTTACCTGAGGTGGAAGGGGTCAGAGTTCAAGCCCACTGTTATCCCGCACGAGAAGTTGGCGGTGATTTTTTTGAAGTCTACCTGCATCCTCAAGGCGATGTTTGGCTGGCGGTTGGTGATGTGTCGGGAAAGGGAGTGCCTGCGGCTTTATTTATGGCAAGTGCGATTTCTATCTTGCGCCGAGAATTGGCTCAAGAAATCTCTCCCGAACCGGAGGTAGTGATGCGAAACCTGAACAGCATTATGTCAGATGATCTGTTCAGTACTAACTGTTTTATCACGATGGTACTAGCGCGGTATACGCCAACCTCGCGACAGCTTGTCTATGCGAATGCGGGTCACATCTATCCGTTGGTTTGGGCGCATCATTTAGTTGTTCAGCAACAATCTGCACCGGAATCATCTGTAACTGTAGAACCGGATTATCTACAAACTCGGGGGATTCCCCTGGGTATTCTTCCGGAGTGGAAAGCCAAAGCCGGAACGTTGACGTTACATTCAGGGGATGTTGTGCTGCTGATCAGTGATGGGATTACAGAAGCAACGGTTAAGGACAAGGACGTAAAACACGACACCCATTCTCAAAACTCTAAAAATAGTAAATCCTTGACGAATTCAATGTTGGGGACATCGGGTCTTTGGCAACTTCTGCTTCATGAGCCAGCTCCCTTTAATTTACCCCATTTATTAGTTCATATCCGCGAGGAGACGAATAATGTTCAGGAAGATGACCAAACAATTCTCTCAATGGAGGTTCTATAGTTGATGAAAACGGAGCTGCATGTACCAAGTGACTTGAAGTTTTTGACGATTGTCGAAAGCTGGTTACTGGGAAGTTTGGAAGTAGCGTTAGGAGATTCAGTGGATTGGCAACATCAATCGAGTCGGTTAAGACTGGCGTTAGTTGAAGCCTATTCCAATGTGGTGCGTCATGCTCATCGAGATCAACCCAATTTACCGATTTTGATTCGCTTGGAACTCAAAGAGCGGGACATTGCTTTGGAAATTTGGGATCACGGCAAAGGGTATGACATCACCAACTATAATCAACCCTCTCCAGAGGCGAAACAGGAAAGCGGATATGGTTGGCTGATTATGCAAAAGCTGATGGATCGAGTCGAGTATCGCTTGCAGATCAATGGTCGTAATTGTCTGAAGATGGAGACGAGCTTACCTAAGGCTGACGAATGATTAGATAATTGTATCCCATTTCCGGAACGTCTGTAGTATAATGTCCGAGACTACGGAAATTGTTACGAGATATTACAAAAGCAGTCATGATCCTAATTAAATCTATAAGCTTTGTTAAATTTACTTGATATAGATATCTGAATCTATAGGATTTTAAATAAGTCAAGCCGAAAGAGCGACTTGACTATCTGTCTGTTAAGGATGCCCTTGTTTCGAGGACTGGTGAGCCTCCGAAACCAAGAGCTAGCTGTTAAGTTTAGTGCAACCCATCATTCCTATGACACAGCCGTTTATCTTGTCTCCCCGCTACCGATTGGATGATGATTCTCCATGGTTAGAAGGAATTGATCCATCACGCCACTATTGGATTACCATCAATGGAGATCCGGATATCCAGGTCGCGATTCCAGGATTAACGGTGTCATCACTCAAGGAATGGAAGCAAATATTATGGCGGTTCCGAAGTCTTCAATCGGGCGATCGCATGGAACTGCGGCGAATTGCCAACACCTCAACCATTCAGTGTATCAGCGCCAATTGCTACGCGATCGCAACCAAGATTGATGGTGCGGCTGTCTGGCATTTGTTTGATCAAGAAGCATTAGAAAGTTTGTTAATGACAGCTCATCCCGATTGGCTTTGTGCGCCTAGAGATATTGAGTTGGGGCGTCAGTTGCTCGCTCGTTCCTGGGAACAAGTGGCGGCTTAGTTGTCATTCGTCATTTGTCATTTGTCATTCGTCATCGTCTTAAGCTGAGGAGTTCTTGAGGCGAGGCTAACAGCTTAATTCTGGCGAAACTAATCCTTTGTTCGGGATTGAGAATAAATATCCAGCCCACATTGACACTAAATAGTGGTGTCTGTACTCTGCCCTTGACTTGAATTTGAGTATCCTCGTTTTCTTGGGGTTCCACACTTCCAGTTTTGGGCGATAGTTGCATGTCAATGGCTTCAGCCTTTAGGTAGGTTGCGATCGCCTTTTGCCCTTGGATGGGTTCCTCAAACGGTGGCTGCATCACACCGTTATCCGTAAACAATGCGGCGGTTGCGTCATAATCCCCAGCATTCATTGTTTCAAAGTAACGCAAAATCACGGACTGGGTAATGCCCTCTATAGTCATTTCAGGTTGTTAGTCGGGATAACTTTCATTCATCATAGAGAAACTTGCCAAAGTATGCCTATGATGACAAAGGACAAAGGACAAAAGACCAATGACAAAAGCAATCAAATTAAGCAAAAAGCGCGATCGCTCGGATTTCATCACTGTGGTATTGCAGCGGTAGAAGGAAATACTGACAACGAAGCCACTCAACATCTGAAAACTTGGTTGGCTCAGGGCTATCATGCTGACATGGATTGGATGCAGAATCCGCGCCGCTTAGATATCCATACCTGTATGCCAGGGGTTAAATCCGTTATTTCCGTTGCCCTCAACTATTACACCCCTCACCAACGCCCTCAAGGAAACGAGTACGCGAAGATATCCCGTTATGCTTGGGGACGAGATTATCATAAGGTGATGCACAAAAAACTCAAAGCCTTGACCCACTGGCTACAAGCCCAAGGAGAAGGAATCAAAGCTCGTTACTACGTAGACACCGGTCCGGTGCAGGATAAAGTGTGGGCAGAACGTGCTGGAATTGGTTGGATCGCAAAAAATGGTAATCTAATTACGCGAGAGTATGGGAGTTGGGTGTTTTTAGGGGCAATTTTAACCAACTTATCTCTGACACCCGATACTCCCCATACCCAGCATTGCGGAACCTGTACCCGTTGCCTGGAGGCTTGTCCGACCGGAGCAATTGTTAAACCTTTTGTCGTAGATGCCAATCGTTGTATTGCTTATCATACAATTGAAAACCGAGCCGAGGAACTTCCCTCATCCATTACCCCCCATTTAGAGGGTTGGGTAGCAGGGTGTGATATCTGCCAGGATGTTTGTCCTTGGAACCAACGCTTTGCTCAACCAACAGATGTAGCCGACTTTGAACCCTATCCTGGGAATGTCGCTCCCACCTTAGCGGAACTGGCGACACTTTCAGATCACCAATGGCATCAACGATTTCCGGCATCAGCGTTGCGACGTATCAAACCTCAGATGTGGCGACGCAATGCCCAAGCCAATCAACAGAAGTAGACCCACAATATCGCCATTGGACTTAAAATCGTACAGAATTTTGATAAAAAGATGAGAATTTTTTCTCAGATCGGTAATTTGATTGCTAATCTAAGCGATAGGAAATGCTTTAGAGCATCTTAATATAGAGAATTCTATAGCCATCAGAGCGAGCCATTATGTCTCAGGATATCAATACTCACGACAAGGCAAACAAGCCATCAACCACCTCCACTGCGCTCCAGTCTTGGTCAGCCGAAGCCGATGCAGATAAGTTAATGGATGATTTATTTGCAGATCTTGACCGCATCTTGGAAGGGAGTAGCAAATTACCAACTGAACCGACTAAGCCAGACTATGTATCTTTAAAGTCGATTGTGATTCCCCCCATCACTGCGCCACCTGCTGTGATACCGACTCAAGACTTGGTGGAACATCCCTCTGAGACGAACCAAGACTCGTCTGAAACCCAGTCTTCAGAAACGAAAGGAACCAAGAGTAGCCGTTCCCATTCCAAAAAATCTGGTTGGTCTGTGGATAGATTTTTATGGGTAATGGCTCTAATTTCAGTGGGTCTAACTGCACTGTTGCTACTGATTACTCAAAAACAACGGTTTGCACCCTGGTTGCCCAACTTTACTGGCTCACCGTCTACTGACACCCAACTCCCCTCAGAAGCCGATTACAAGTTTGGAGAGTATGCTTTGGAGGCGCTAGAAGCTATTGACCGTAAAGCTGAAGCCAGACAACAAGCTGGAATGGCAGGTGGTGGAACAGGTAATCCTAATCTACCGCCAGGTGCGACTAACTCTTCCGGTGCGATCAATCGTCCCATGGGTGCTAATCCACCGGGTACAATTTTGGAAAGAATATACTATCCAGTTTATCCCCCCCAGAGTTCCTGGATACCCCCTGTACCCCCTGCTAACTCCTCGGTAGCCCCTCCGCCAGCCCCAGCCCCAGCGCCTTCACCGGCTGCCAATCCACCTGCACCCACACCACCTCCTCCTCAAGTCACGGCTCAAACACCGCCAGCACCACCCCCAACAGTTGCTCCGACTTCACCTACAGCATCAGCATCGCCAACGCCACCAGCACCGCCACCCCCGCCTCCTGTAAACCATACTCTGGTGGGAGTGCTAGAGTCAGAGCAACTTTCTGCTGCCTTATTTGAAATTGATGGGATTACTCAGCGGATTAACATTGGTGAAGCCATTGGCACAAGTGGCTGGATGTTAGTTGAAGTGAACAACGGAGAAGCTATTATTCGACGGAATGGAGAAGTTCGCTCTGTTTACACAGGGCAGACGTTCTAAACAAGCAATAAGTCCTACCATCTGCCGAAAGGAAGATGCTATCGTAGCAAAATGCGGCGATAACTTGTTTAGTGTTACGTAAATATAAGGTAGCGGTGGCACGAAACCTGAATCAAAAAAGCCTCGATCGCGTTAGCGTCCTGCGAATGGCATTGACCGCGACAAGCCTATGGGGATGCTGGATTAGCGTTGTTTTAACTCAGCCTGCGATCGCGCAAATTACTCCTGATGCTACTTTGGGTGATGAAACGTCGGTATTGACACCGGGCGATAACCCCATAGACATTCTGATTCAAGGTGGCGCTCAACGGAATTCTCACCTATTCCACAGCTTTGAACAATTCAATGTGGGAGATGGACAACGAGTTGATTTCGCTAATCCTGGCGGGATTGAAACCATTTTCACTCG